>JALHEL010000063.1 GCA_022837205.1 Leptolinea sp. | reverse complement strand
TCTCCCAAAGAGCGAGGGTTTTCTCGTTGAAACAAATTTTTATATGCGATGTTGAAACAGAAGGTGTTCTCTTGCTCTTCGTTTACCTGTGTATAATTAGAACAAGGATAGGAGTAAAAATGGAAGCCGAATACCGCGATTTACATGCAGTTGTTGAATCATATGAAAAATACGATGAAGATTCCCGTTTGTCTGCGGATAATATCCGCCGTTTAGAGTTTCTGACTGCCTTGGTATATATGAATAAATACCTGGAAAAAGGGAATTCGATTTTAGACGTTGCCGCAGGCACCGGCGCTTATGCGCTCTATTATGCCGCATTAGGCATGCAAGTCACCGCTTTGGATATCACCCCTTCCTATATCGAGATATTAAAAAATAAAGCCGCCAACCAGCATTTGCAGATCACCTCCTTTGTAAATGATGCAAGAGATTTATCGATGTTTTCCGATAATTCTTTCGAATGTGTATTTTGCATGGGTCCGATTTATCATTTGCCGAATCCGGAGGATCGGGAAAAAGTGATGCGTGAATCTCTGCGGGTCCTGAAACCCGGCGGATTGTTTTATCTTGCCTATATTAATAAGCATTTTATTTTCGCTTTATTGGCATCCCAAAACAAACAATACTTACAGGAAAAATGGTATCAACGAATTATCGAGCAAGGCGTGATGTATTCAACGGATGAAGATTGTTTTTGGACGGATACCTGGTTTACCACCCCGGGAGAAATAGAAAAATTAGCCGAGCGTTACCGTTTGAAGAAATTAAACCATGTCGCCCAGGACGGTGTGGGCCGTTTGCTGGCGGATGAAATCAATTCCATGCGCCCGGAATACTATAAGCGCTGGGCGGAATATCACATTCGGACCTGCGAGGAGCCGTCCATTTTAGGGATCAGCAACCACGGTTTATATATTGGCAGGAAAAATTCCGATTAGAAAATCCGCTTTCGACAAAGGAACGGATTGGTAAAGAATCGCCCGAAAAAGCCGATTTATCCAATCCTGTGATTTTATAAGGAATGAAGGTCAGATCGGATCAAACGCAAATACTCTGATCTGACCTTATTGTTCCTCATGATTTATCCTTTTGTCATCAACCGCATAAAAGGAGGGACATCCAGTTCATCTTTTTTGAGAAATTCGGGGATGTCTTCCTCTTTGTTGGAAGAAAACGGAATCTTTTTATCTTTTTTCTCTGTCAAAGGCGTGGCATTGGTGCGGACTGAATCCGAAGGACGTCTATTAAACAGGCTTTCACCGTAGCTGTATTTAACGGCGGAATTCGATAAAGTAGGGTTTGGCAACGGCTGATCATAGCCGGTGGCAACTACGGTAACACGAATTTCTTCTTTCATATCCGGGTTGATAACAGCTCCGAAGATAAAATTGACATCCGGATGAGCACTTTCCTTAATGATGGCTGCCGCTTCGTTGACCTCGTACAATGTGAGATCTTCTCCGCCGGTGACATTGAAAAGAATGCCGCGCGCACCGTCGATCGTAATATCGAGCAACTTGCTGGATATAGCCATTTCAGCGGCTGCTCTTGCTCGATCGTCACCTTTTCCGGTTCCGATTGCCATTAACGCTGATCCGCCTTCGGACATAATCGCTTTGACATCGGCAAAATCCAGATTTACCAGCCCCGGAATTGTGATCAATTCGGAAATACCTTGGATGCCCTGACGAAGGACATCATCCGCCTGTGAAAAAGCGTGTTTCAGAGAGACTTTTTTATCGACGATCTGCAATAATCGATCGTTGGGGATCACAATTAAGGTGTCCGCATGTTCTCGCAGATTGGCGATTCCTTCCAAAGCGGCTTTTTCTCTTCGCGGTCCTTCAAAAGAAAAGGGGCGGGTCACAACACCGACCGTCAAGGCGTTGATTTCACGGCATATTTCTGCCACGACCGGCGCCGCACCCGTACCCGTTCCGCCACCCATACCGGCGGTAATGAAGACCATATCGGCTCCGGAAAGCGCTTCTTTGATTTCATCGCGAGATTCTTCGGCGGCAACGTGGCCGACCTCGGGGTTACCGCCCGCTCCCAATCCTCTGGTGGCTTTATCCCCGATGCGGACCCGTTGGGATGCTTTGGAAGCCAACAAAGCCTGAGAATCCGTATTGATCGCGATAAACTCCAAATTTTGCATTCCCTCCTCGATCATGCGATTAATCGCATTGCATCCCGCCCCGCCGACGCCGACAACCTTAATTCTTGCAAAACTTTCACCGTAATTTTGATAATTGTTTTCCATTTCTTCCTCTTCTTTCCGTTATTGACAATACCATTGCATAGTATTCTGACATCAGATGATCTTCTCAGGACTTTGTCCTATTCTTTCCACGGCATAAAAAATTTTAGTAGCGGTCGGTTTTGTCCCTCCTTATCAAGGCAAAAGATATCGTGCAAATTTTTTGATTTTATCCATCGTGTCGCTGACATCTTTCTTCTTAGGCTGCCCTCCCACCGTTTCCTGCATCATCATCGCCCAGTAAAGCAGCCCGACACTCGTTGAAAAAGCCGGACTGTCCAACTGGTCGATCATACCGGTAATATTTTCCGGTTTTGCCAACCGCACCGGCATATGAAGTTCATCGGAAGCCAACTGATCGATCCCCGGTAAAAGGCTGGTTCCGCCGGTGAGGACCATTCCCGCCGGCATGAGGTTGTCGTAACCCGATCGTTTGATTTCCTGCAGAACCAGTTGAAAGATCTCTTGAGTCCGCATCTGTATAATTTTCGAAAGTTCTTTTCGGCTGAATTTTGCCGCTTCATCTTGACCGAAGGTTCGGCAGTAAAAATATTCTTCATCCCCGATGAAATCCGGAATGCAATGCCCATGGATTTTCTTGACCTCTTCCGCTTGAGATAACGGTAAGTGAAAAGCCTGAGCGATGTCATTGGTAATATGACCGCCTCCGACGGGGAGAATATTGGAATGCCACACATCTCCATTGATGTAAATAGCTAAACCGGTCGTTCCACCGCCGATATCACAGACCACCACTCCCATCTGTTTTTCGATATCCGTTAAAATCGCTTCGCCGTCCGCCAACGGATTCAAAACCCATTGATTGACGTCAATTTCGGCTGTCATAATACATTGACGGAGATTTTCGATAGATGATGCGGAAGCGGTGATAATGTGCGCTTCCAGATCCAGTCTTGAGCCGTACATACCGATCGGTGAGCGAATTCCGTCAACGCCATCTACACTGAAAGTTCGTTGCAGCAGATGAATAATGACACGGTTATGCGGGATCGGAATGGCCCGGACTGCTTCAACGACACGTGCCACATCGTATTGATCGATTACTCCGCCGACGACACCCACAGTCGCTTTGTTATTAATCGAACTGATATGTGTTCCCGCGACACTGACGATGGCATTGGTGATTTCCAATCCCGAAGTTCGCTCAGCCTTTTTTACCGATTTCGCGATTGAATTGGCAGCTTGAGGAATATCGACCACCGTTCCCTTTCGAATGCCTTCGGAAGGTTCAATACCGACTCCCAAAATACGGATGCTGTTTTCATCTTCAATTTGAGCAATCAGGGTGCAAATTTTAGTCGACCCGACATCTATCGCTACAACAATCGATTTTTCCATTTTCTTACTCCGCGTACCGATAATAAGGGGCTTGCGTGAATTCCAAGCTCAGCATATCCGGTTGTATTTCGTTTTCTTTGAAGTATTTTTCGATACTTTCCGCCATTTTCATTTTTTCAGTTAATTCCGAATCATCGATTCCGACCCAAAGCGTGTAGCCGTAATCGGTTTCCCATCCGTAACCGTTGTCATAGGTGTAATACAACTTCTTCCCTTGCGGTTTTACCTGATTGATTGCAATAACGCTTTGCATCATTTTTTTACTGAATTTTTCCGGAAATTTGCGGTCATTTTTATTTTTCGCCCCCGGGAAACTGTTGGACAGAACATAAATTAAATTCGATGAAGCGGAAGGCGATTCTTTTAAGATTGTCCCGTCTTCGTCGATCCAAATCTTACTGCCGCCGAAATCCCATTCGATGACCGGAATGCGTTTCAACATCTCGATTCTGACGGTTTGAGGTAATTCCACCGTCACATTCATCTCGCGAATTTCGGGATATCGCTTTAAAAGCACTTGACGGATCTGAGCGGGATTTGACATATAAATAGGGATATCTCGTAAACCGGTGTAATAGATGATTTCTTCCATATTCACCTGTTCGATCCCGCTGACTTCCGGGGCAATCACCCGAAATTGCGGAAGAAATGAAAAGGCGGCAGCCGCACAACTCAACAGGACAGTTAAGACGGCAGAAACAATCCTCGCATTTTTGCGCTTTTTCCGGGAGGGATTTTTCACACCGCTTACGATAGGCGTCCCATATCTTTTATGGGATTGCATCGTCAGAAGCGATATCTCCGGCTGTTCATCTTTTTTATCAGTTCCTTTTTTAAAAATACTTGCCATTTCCTTTTCTCTGCGGTCTCAATTCATTATTTCAATTTCGGTTGTCAGATCAATCGAAAATCTCTCCAATACGGCATCATGCACCCGGTGAATAAGTTCGATAAATTCACTGCTTTTTACTCCGGGATAAGTAATGAAAATATTTCCGTGATCATCCATTACTTTTACATTTCCGAAGCGTTTGCCGTTGAATCCGCATTCGGTAATTAATTTACCGGCATAATTCCCCTGAGGATTTCGAAAGACGGATCCGAGGGAACCGTTTCCATGAAAATTGAATTTCTGTCTTTTTTCTGCGATGACTGCCATTTTTTCATGGATTTCATCGTAGTTCCCTCTTGATAATTCAAAAGTTCCGCTCAGAATAGTCCCTTTCAATTCTCCCGACTTAAATTTACTGGTGCGATATCCGAAACCGAGATCTTCGTTTCGCAGATCGACGATCTCATTATTGTCGGTTAAGAATTGCACGGATCGAAGAATGTGGGAAATATCTCCGCCGTAAGCTCCGGCGTTTCCGTAAATCGCTCCACCAACTGTTCCCGGAATCAAGCTCGCCCACTCGGCACCCGTCAAAGATTCTTCGGCGCAAGCTTTCACAAATCGGTTTAACTCTGCTCCCGAATCAACGGTAACGAGTACTTTTTCCTCTTGTGGTTCGAAAGATATTTCATCCGATTGATTGATAACCAACAATCCGTCAAATCCGTTGTCGCTGAAAAGAATGTTGGATAATCCTCCTACGACTTTGAAAGGTTTTCCGGAAGATTGATATTCTTTGATAATCGAAACCAAATCTTCTTTTGAACGAACAATTACCAACTCTTTGGCCGGTCCCCCGCACATTGCTTTTGAGTATTTTGCGATCGGTTCATTTTTTAAAATAACGCCGTGAGGCTTTTTAACGGAATCGTTGGCAGCGGCTCTCAACCGTTCGAGGGCTTTCGGTCCGATTTGGTTTGCATCTCCCGCGGAAAGTGTTATCACCACATCGCCGGGTTGCAATTCGTTCATCAAAATCTCGACAGCCTGTTCATTTGTTTCGGCAAACAAGCTATCCGGATAGGCATTTATCATGGCTTTTTTCAGATCCTCAAAACCGAAATCGGTTTGGGTTTCACGAGAGGCATAGATATTCGTAATTAAAAGTTTGTCAGCCAGACCAAAAGCTTTTATAAACTTCGGCAATAATGTCTGAGTACGGCTGAAAGTGTGCGGCTGCCATAGTGCCCAAATTCTTCGATTAGGGAATGCATCTTTCGCCGCGCTCAGGGTGGCTTGAATCTCAGTCGGATGATGAGCATAATCATCAACAATTGTGATATCATTCCAAGCTGCGCTGATTTCAAATCTGCGGGCTATTCCGTTGAATGCTTTAAGTGCTTCGGATACCTTGCTTAGGTCTAAATTTTTCAATGCACAGCATGCCGTTGCCACCGTCGCATTGAAAACATTGTGTTTTCCCGGTATTCCCAGTTGAATAGGGAGTTTCCAATTTTTCGCAGAATCGAGAAAATTGAATTTATAACAGCCGTCAAGACCGATCTCAAGATCGGTCGCGCGGAAATCCGCCGATATGGATTCACCGTAGGTATAAACCGAAACATCGGCGGGCATTTTGTCTTTTAATAATTGCTGGTTCGGATCATCGGCATTCATCAGAATAATTCCGCCGGGCTTGACTTGAGAGATAAATTTTCGGAAGGCATTCAAATACAGATCCATAGTCGGGAAGCAATCCGGATGGTCATGTTCGACGCGGGTTAATATTGCGACGGAAGGAAAGAGCCCGAGGAACATATTGTCGTATTCATCGGCTTCGATCACAAATTCTTTGCTCTTCCCCAAAGCCGCATTCTTCCCCAGATTTTTCGGGGTGCTTCCGATAATAAATCCGGGTTCCGATCCCGATTCACTGAACAGCCAAGCGATCATAGCGGTGGTGGTTGTTTTCCCGTGTGTTCCGGCAACAGCGATCACATCCCGATCCTCCAACAGATCATTTAAGAATTCGATACGACGTTTGACGGGGATACCTCTTCGTTGTGCTTCCCGCAGTTCCGGGTTATCCTTGGGAATCGCGGAAGAATAGATGACGAGATCGACATTCCCGATATTTTCCGACCGGTGTCCGAGAAAAACTTTAATTCCGGCATCTTCCAATTTCGACACAATATCGGAACGAGAACGGTCGGAGCCGGTGACAATTGCTCCGGCTTCTGCCAGTACCAATGCGATGGCTGACATTCCGGTTCCGCCGATGCCGATAATATGAATCTTCATCCCGTCATGTATTTTCATCTTCAACTCTGTTCACTCTTTGATATGGCCAATTCTTCCAGCAAAACAGCGATATTTTTTGCAGCATCCGGAATCGCCAAACTGCTCATTGCTTTTTTCATTTCCGCTAATTTATCCCGATTTTGCATCAAGTCTCCGACGGTACCGACGATTTCCTTATCCAGCATGGTATCTTCAATTATTATTGCCGCCCCTTTTTCCGCTAAATAATCGGCGTTCACTTTTTGATAACGCCAAGCATAGGGGTAGGGGACTAAAATCGCCGGCAATCCAAACAAGGGGAATTCTCCCAAAGTGGAAGCGCCCGCACGGGAAATGACCAAATCGGCTGCGGCAAACGCGGCTCCCATTTCTTCATGCAGGTATGGATTGATGTGGTAGTCCCTTGCTTCTGCCGGATCCAGATGTTCACGAATCTTACAAACATAGTCCCAATCCGATTGCCCGGTGATATGGATAATCTGGCATAAATTCAATAGTTCATGAATATGGTTTGCGACCGCCTGATTGATAGAGCGCGCTCCTTTGCTTCCGCCGAAAATGAACAAAACCGGTTTCAGATCGGACAGACCGAACAAATTTCTGGCGTTTTCCTTTGTCCATTTCCTCAACTCGGCTCGAGTCGGATATCCCGTAACCACAATCTTTTTATGGGAAGGCAGATATTTTTTTGAATCGTCGCACACCACTGCGATCGTATCAGCCAGTCTTGCCAGAACTTTCAATGACAAACCGGGTTCAATATCCGGAATAAAAATCAGCTGCGGAATATGAATTCCGGCGAAAGCCATCGGAATGCCGATATAACCGCCGGTAAAGAAGAGTATTTCGGGTTTAAAATCTTTCAGAATCCGGCGGGAATCGAAGAAACCACGGACCAGACTGGCTATATTTTTCGGCAGCTTTTTCCAGCCGACACCATGTATTCCGGCGGCGGCAATTCCGCGGAATTCCAATCCGGCGTGTTTTACGAGTGAATATTCCATACCTTTTTCGGATCCGACCCAGAGAATGGCGTCGCTTTGGTCTTTATCTCTTTCTTGAACCACGGCCAAGGCTGGATATACGCCACCCCCCGTTCCCCCCGCGCAGATCAATAAGCGCATCCGGTGTTTTCCTTTCTTTTTTCAAAGCTTCGATGGCTGACGATCTGGAAACGCTCATCAGTATTCCGATTCCCGCCAGCGTACAAATAAGACTTGATCCGCCGCTGCTGATCAACGGCAATGCATTCCCTGCGAAGGGAACGATATTCACCATGACTCCGATATTAATAAAGGCTTCAATACCGATCCAAAGCGTTACTCCCGCTGCCAGTAATTTCCCGAA
>JALHEL010000471.1 GCA_022837205.1 Leptolinea sp. | reverse complement strand
TCAAGCACCAATCCTCTGATTTGGCGGTTTTCCGGAATATGCGATAAGCCGACTTCGATCGCAAATTTCGAAGAACAATTTGTTGTATCTACAGAGTTGATCTCAATTCTTCCGGAAGTCACTTTTCTTAATCCATGGATTACTTCTGCCAATTCCATTTGTCCGTTCCCGTCCACTCCGGCGATACCGACGATTTCCCCTTCTCGAACTTCCAATGAGATATTCGACAAAGCGACTAACCCTCTGTCATTGTTACAGCAAACATCAGACATTTTCAGGACCGGTTTACCGACGGAGACAGCCGGTCGGTCATATTGAAGAAAAACTTCCCTACCAACCATCATTTTTGCAAGCTGTTCCCGGGAAACATCTTTACTGTTTACGGTTGTAATTTTTTTACCGTTTCTCAAAACCGTTATCCGATCAGAGATATTTAGAACTTCCCCGAGTTTATGGGAAATAAAAATAACTGAATTTCCTTCTTTAACGATTTCCTTGAGAACATTAAAAAGATCATCCACTTCTTTAGGCGTTAAAACCGCAGTTGGTTCGTCCATAATCAGAATATTCGTTCCGCGATATAAGGCTTTAAGAATTTCAACACGTTGCTGTTCTCCGACAGATAGTTGCGAAACTTTTGCCCACGGGTCAATATCTAATCCGAACCGTGAAGATAAATCGACTAAACGCTTAGCGGCCTTTTGCAGATCCAATTTGAGAGCGTTATCGGATTTCATACAAAGAATAATGTTTTCAATAACGGATAATGTCGGAATCAACATGAATTCTTGATGGATCATTCCGATCCCTTTTGCGATAGCATCCGCTGGGGATTTCATGATGATTTTTTCCCCGTTCAAATAAATTTCGCCGCTGTCGGGTGCATATAATCCATACAGAACATTCATTAAGGTAGATTTACCGGCTCCGTTTTCGCCGAGAAGCGCATGTATTTCCCCTCTATTTACAGACAAATCTACACAATTGTTGGCGATAACATTTTGGAAAGTCTTCGTGATAGCGCGCATTTCAACAAGGGGTTGATTTGCAGAAGTCGTTTCTTCATTTTCCATAAGCAGACCCATTATCATTCGTTGAATAAAAAACCGTCGGAGATTGAGTTCTCCAACGGCTTTGAACATAAACAGAATTTATTTCTCGAAACCGGATTTTGGTAATATACCTTGTTCCTTAAGCGAGCCGTCTACAATTCCCTGATAGATTTCTTTCATCTTAGCAACTACTTCGTCCGGAACCGGTTGATCTCCCATCGTATAAAAATCCGAAAGGCGAATTACGTTATCTTTTGCGCCTACCAAAACGGTTTCGGGTTTAAAATCATCAGAGAGGGCTGAAGTAATGCTTGCATATACAAGATCACCGATGTCTTGGATTGCCGAAAAAGGAACCGTTCCGGGAGCGATATCATGTTGGTCTTCGATATAGCCGATTGCATAAAT
>JALHEL010000470.1 GCA_022837205.1 Leptolinea sp. | reverse complement strand
GAATCCAATTGGATTTCGATTAAATCCGGCATTTCAGTTGCATTCGGAATCCTTGAATAGGATTTCGTTGCGTATTGCATGGTCATATAGGTAACCTCCTAATAAATTCATCTGGTCAGATGATCAATCAGGCGCATAGGAACGACCCGCCATGTAGATATTCTTACCAACGCAAAAGTTTATTTTATCACATCATTAATTCTGCTGCAATTTTTATCTGAAATTTCATGATGTGACAGATCCGTTTTCTTTTTGCCTGATAAAGAAAAACAGATATTAATTATTCGATGATATTAATCTTCCGCATAGCCGCACAAAGCCAATGCGCCGGGACCGGTGTTCAATCCTAAAACCGGACCGGTAATATTTACAATCAATTCAACCGGATGAAACTCATCCTGAATTTTTTTCGCCAGAGCTTCCGCTTCCGTGGCTACGTTGCCGTGTAAAACCGCAATGTGGAGGTTGCTATAACTTTTTAATCCGTCAAAGAATTTCTTATACAGCATCTCAACCACGTGTCGGTGGGTGCGTGCCAACCCGACCGCCTCCACAAGACCGGATTGAAGGTTGACCGAAACCAATGGTTTTACCTGCAGCTTGCTGCCGACCCATTTGATCGCTCCGCCGATCCGCCCGCCTTTTTGGAGATACTCAAGCGACTCCAGGCTGATATACTGGACCAACCGTTCTCTTACTTGATTAATCCGGTTGAGAATTCCTTTGATATCCATTCCTTCCTCACGAGCGCGAGCCGCTGCCAGCACTTGCCAGCCCAAAGACATCGTCGGTCCTTTGGAATCTATGACATGAACGGGAATATTTACCAACTTTGCTGCTTGCACGGCATTTTGATAAGTACCGCTCATGGCTCCGCTGACGGTAAGCACAATGATTTCTGATGCTCCCTGTTCCGCGAGTTTTTCATACGCTTGTTTAAAATCAGGGACCCCCACTTGAGAAGAAGTGGGACGTTCCGGATCCGAGATCAACCGTTGGTAAAATTCCTCAGGCTCCATATCTATTCGATCACGATATTGTTGATTGTCCCAAATGATCATCTGAGGAAGAACGACGATTCCATATTGTTTTATCAGCGATTCGGGAATATCGCATGTACTATCCGTAATAATTCCGATCAATTTTTTACTCCTGAAACAAAATATTTTTATTCCTTATTGATTTATTTTACTTTTATTCCAATCATAAAACGATAAATCAGTATGTGGAGACTGCGTTTCAAATTTCCATAGTCAAGGGAAAATGACAAAAAGACAGGTCCTAAAAATTTGTTTTTACAATTCAAAACAAAGAAAGGAACTTCCAATGACAAAAGAGGCCAAGATAAGGATAACCATCGAAATCGGAAATAGCCAAAAGATATCAGCTGAATTCGTGATTCAATCGGACGTTTTTGGGCAACGAATGTTGGAAAATCCGTTGCAATTCGGATGAAAACT
>JALHEL010000469.1 GCA_022837205.1 Leptolinea sp. | reverse complement strand
CATTTCTGGTCCTTGGAACGTAGCCAATTTCACCAAAGCAGGGATTAATTTCGGAGTTGCACCGTTGCCTTCATTAGACGGCACAACTCCTGCGGCATCTTTCTCAGGAACGCGCGGCATATTTGTTTCCGCCTATTCGGAACATCCGGAAGAAGCGGCAAAATTCGCTGAATTTTTGATTTCACCTGAAATGCAGCAACTGCGCTACGAAATCACCGGCGCGTTACCATCCATTCCACTGGAAGTCGAAAGCGAAGCCGCTAAGGGGTTCATCGCTCAACTGGAATATGCATTCCCAATGCCGTCCGTACCGCAAATGGGTGCTTTTTGGGAATCCGGTAATGCGGCATCCGCCAACATCTGGGATGGCGCCGACGTGGAGACCGAACTGAAAGCGCTGGACAAAGCAATCGTATCGTTTGTGGCTCAATAAAGTCCCGATGAGTACAAAGCTCCCTTTCGTCATCAGCTCTGAAAGGGAGCTTCTTTTTCAATAATTTCCATAAGTGTACCGGTTGCTTCGTCGATTTCTTTTTTGATCCCGTTTCAGTTCTTCGTTATTCTGCCGTCGGAAAGGAATTATCATGATAGCCGCCTCAATTTCTCAGGATGGATCTTCGAAAAAAAAGATCCTGATTTCGTCCCTCCTTTTTATGGGATTGGGACATATTCTGTATTTGAAACAGTATGTCAAAGGAATTCTCTATGCACTCATAGAAATTCTTTTTTTGCTTTTTACCCCGACCGTTTATAAAAAGATTGTCGGCTTAATCACGCTAGGAGATCCTCATCCGGAATTGCCGATTAAACAGCGCGATCATTCCATGTTTATGATGATCGATGGCATTCTGATTCTGGCGGTCGTATTTATTTTTATTCTGCTCTATTACCTATCCGTCCAAAATGCATTATCCGATTACAAAGATTATTGCGCCACTGGCATCAAAGCGAAAAATAAGAATATCTTTGCCGAATTGGGAAATAAATCTTTTCCGATCGTCGGTTTGATGCCGATGATCCTGCTTGTCTTATTCTTTGTCGTCGTTCCGTTGATCTTTTCAGCCTGTGTGGCTTTTACAAATTATTCAGCGCCGAAAAACATTCCACCCAATAATACCGTTGATTGGGTGGGACTCGATAATTTTCGTGCCCTTTTCGGCGGGGATGCCACCTGGTCAGGGGCGCTCGGTCGGGTGGCCACATGGACATTAGTTTGGGCATTTTTTGCAACGTTAACCTGTTATGCCGGCGGAATGATCATGGCGGTGATATTACAGGAATCAAAGATTAAAATCAAACCTTTTTTTCGTTCCATTTTTATTTTACCTTACGCGGTTCCGACGGTCGTCAGCATGCTGGTCTGGCAGAACCTGTTGAACGGATCATTCGGGACAGTAAATCGTACCTTAATCGCCTTAGGCTTTTTGGATAAATCGACGGTCATCCCCTGGTTGAGTGACGTG
>JALHEL010000468.1 GCA_022837205.1 Leptolinea sp. | reverse complement strand
TTGGGCCTGGGGTGGATGTTTACGAGGGCATGGTAGTGGGTGAAACTCAAAGACCAGATGATTTAATTGTGAATGTTTGCAAGAAAAAGCACCTGACCAATATGAGGTCCTCCAATAAAGACATTGAAATTCGTTTGACCCCTCCGCAACAGATGAGTTTGGATCAGGCGATCGAATATTTAGGCGAAGATGAGTTACTGGAAGTGACGCCTTTGAACTTCCGCATACGAAAGAGGATTTTAAGCACCGAGGAAAGAGGAAAGCAAACAAAAAAAGCGAAAGAACTATTGCATGACTGAAGTATTGGCGTCGTTTTGCTGGCTGGTGGGAAAAATCTGACGATTAAAATCCTTGACATTCATAATTTATCATGATAAATTAATTATGAAGGATGCAAAGTAGTTCTTGCTGGATGTAATAAACGACAGCCTGAAGCGAACACTCCAGGGCTGTTTTTATTTGACTGCTCCGAAAGAACGAAAAAATAATCCGAATTTTTTGTAAGTTTGCTATAGGAGGCAAAGAAATGTCAGAACGTATCGTCGGTACAGTCAAATGGTTCAACGGGACCAAAGGTTATGGCTTCATTTCTCGTGAAGGCGGAGAAGATGTATTTGTGCACTTTTCTGCTATTCAGGGTGAAGGCTACCGCAATCTCGAGGAAGGGCAGCAGGTAGAATTCGCAATTGAAAAGGGACCGAAAGGCCTTCAGGCCAGCAACGTTGTCGTAGTCAGCTAATTTTAAGGCTATTGTAAACAAAGATCCCGCCAAAAAGCGGGATTTTTTTAATCCTCTTCGATTGCTGACCAATAGCCTTTATCTAATTCATCATCTGACAAATGCGCGTATCTTTGTGTCACAGCGATGTTTTTGTGCCTGGCTAATTCCTGGGCTAATTTTAGATTTCCCGAAGCCCGTAAAACCCTGGTAACGAAATAGTGCCTAAACGAGTGGGGCGTGATCGTGCCCACAGCATCGGGTCCGATGAATTCCAGCACTCTCGACGCAATGATGTTCCGGCCAGTCGTTGTGGTCATCGGTTTGGTCTTTTTTCCGCTACCGCGGTCGTGGCGGGCGAACAAGGGTAAAGACCCCAGTGGTTTTCCGGTGTTTCCATCGATAACAGCCCGTTCTTTAAGGTAATCCATCAATGCGGAGGTCGAGCGAGTTGAGAAGCGCACAATATCCTCCCGGTTTCCTTTTCCAATAATCATGGCTTTACCTTCATTCCAGTCGAGGTCGCCGCGACGTAAATTACAAGCTTCGTGCACACGAAGCCCGGTATCAGCAAGTGTGTACAAAAAAGCTCTGTCGCGTAGATTAACCAGGCGGTCAGCCAAATTGTCGGTGTTTTGGCTTTGCAAACGTTCCGCTTTTTCAAGGATCAGGTCAATTTGTGATGCCGGGAACTGAGGTAAGCGTTGCCCGGGCTTTCTGGCGCGTTGTTGGATCAGTAGTCGCACG
>JALHEL010000062.1 GCA_022837205.1 Leptolinea sp. | reverse complement strand
TTTGCATTAAATCCTCAATTGATCTAAAAGAATCTATTACTATTCTACCAACAGCTCGAAGCTTTTTGGCTTGAAAATGAATCGGTGTTTGAAAAAAAAACAGCGTGCCGGGTTTCCCCGAAGCACGCCGTTTTTTGAGTCAGAGTCTGTTTATTTTGAGAGAAATTCCCGAACGCTGTCCAACTGTCCGGCAGATCCGAGTTTCTCATTTTTATCGGCGATGAATTTTGCATATTCAGCCATGAAAATTTTACCGATCGGCCGGAAATCGAAATTCTCCGGATGATCGCGGAAATATTCACGATGGACACGCATCCAAACCAGACGTCCGTCGGTATCGATATTGATCTTTGTCACGCCCAACTGGGCAGCGCGTTTGAATTGGCTCGGATCAACGCCCTTTGCGCCTTTAATATTGCCGCCGGCCGCATTGATTCGATCGATTTCTTCCTGCGGAACCGAACTGGAACCGTGCAAAACCAACGGGAAACCGGGGACTCGCTTTTGAATCTCCGCCAAAACGTCAAAATGCAGAGATTGGGTTCCGGAGAATTTGAATGCACCATGGCTGGTCCCGATCGCAACTGCCAGCGAATCCACATGGGTTCTATCAACGAACTCTTTTACCGAATCCGGATCGGTCAGTTTGGCGTCCGCATCATTAACGGAAACGTGCTCTTCGACACCGCCCAATTTGCCGAGCTCTGCTTCCACTACGATCCCTTTGGCATGTGCGGCATCGACTACTCGTTTGGTGACCGCAATATTATCTTCAAAGCTTAATGCGGAGGCATCAATCATTACGGAACTGTAAAAGCCGCTATTAATGCAGTCATAGCAGGTTTCTTCATCGCCGTGATCCAAATGAACCGCAAAAATTGCTTCCGGGAACATTTGATCGGCGCTGCGAATTAAGCCTTCCAGCATAATCTTGCTGGTGTATTCCCGTGCGCCTTTCGAAATTTGCACAATAAAAGGAGCTTTACTATCAAGGTTACCCCTGAACAAGCCGATAATTTGTTCGGCGTTATTGATGTTATATGCTCCGATGGCATATTTGCCGTAAGCATGTTCAAATAATTTTTTCGTTGTTACTATCATTATTCCTCCATCAGAATCAGCTTAAAAACATAGGCACACCAAGGAAATCCTTAATGTGCGGCCGGTATTCTTCGATATCATAAAAAGACGGGACGTCAACACATTTTTTCCCAGCCAGAACCATATTGACCGGGACGGTCGTATATTTTCCTCCGTGCAAAGCAACCATTCTGCCGGTATCATTTCGGATCAACAATTGCGCGGCAAGGTTCCCGTAACTGGTTGCGACCATCCGATCCAACGAATCCGGTGCGCCGGAACGCATCATATATCCTACCTGTTGGTACATAATATTGATATTCGATCGCTTCTTAATCGCTTCTGCGACGACCATTCCGACGCCGCCCAACTTGCGGTGCCCGTAAGCATCCATCTCACCCGTCTCGATCACATCGCCGCCTTCCATGATTGCTCCTTCGGAAATGGTTGTCAGCGAATAGTTTGACGGATTGCGCCGCCGGTCTTCGACGAGCATATCCGTTAATTTGTCAATATTAAAATGCACTTCCGGAATGACAGCGCGGTCGGCTCCCGACAGATATGCGGCCAGCAAGCTGGTCTCACCCGAATTCCGACCGAAAAGTTCGATCACGCCGATTCGTTCATGAGAGCCGAGAGAGGTTCGCATATTGGTAATGACTTCGACGGAACGGGTGATGGCGGTTGAGAATCCGATGCAGTAATCCGTCCCGAAAACATCATTATCCATTGTCTTGGGAATCGCAATGACCGGGAACCCTTCTTTGTGGAGCCGAACCGAGAAGCTCAGGGTATCATCCCCACCGATCGTAATGAGCGTTTGGATACCGAAATGATCCAACACTTTTAATACATGAGCGGTGTAATCCATTGTATCTTCATCGACTTTTACCCCTAACGGAGAATCTTTCAGAAACTCCGGTACGGCGTTCATTTTGACCCTTTGGGGATTCGTTCTCGATGTGTGCAAGAATGTGCCGCCGGAACGATCAATTGTGCGGATGTCCGAATAAGACAGTTGATAAATATTTTTCTGCGATTCCGGATTATTCAGGTCATATTCCAACAAACCGGCCCATCCACGGCGGATACCGTAAACTTTAATTCCGTTATCCAAAGCAATGGTTACCATTGCTTTCATAGCCGGATTCAAACCCGGAACATCACCTCCACCGGTCAGGATACCTATAATTCTCGTCATGTGTTTAACTCCTTGTGATTAAGGTTAAGATGAAAATGCTGTTCGGCTTTTCATTCACCTGATTTTGAAGCATTAAAGCGCTAAATTCAGCGAAAATTATACTATAGCAGACCCTTTGCCATTGTTTGTATGACGAATATTTATGAAAAATAATATATTAGTGATCGAAAGAATTTTAAAAAAGGTCTCAAAAAGGTTCGATGACGCTTTGTATAGTCCACCAACGATTCCAATAAAGCAGAATCAAACAAACGGCCGGGAAAATGATATTCAGCACGTCAATCGGATTTTGCCAGAACAGTACCTGTCCCCGTTGATTAAGCCATGGGATCACCAAAAAAGACAAGACAAGAACCAGACTGATCCACTTGCCGTTATGGGTCCAGCGCAGGTTTATTTTATCCATGGCATAGGCTAACGGAATCCATAGCATGTAAAGGTTTTTGCCGATATTCGGGATACCGGAAAGAAATCCGATGGTAATTGTCAGGGCTGTCACCCATTCAAAGGCGCGAACATTGCCGCGTGCATTCACAATCCATTCAATGATCATTATTAAAATAAGAAAACCCGAAATTGCCCAGCCGATTCTTCCCCCTAATTCGGGTTGCCAGTTTTCAATCAATCGGCTGAAATAAAGCGGATTTAAGTATTTGTAATAATAGATGACCGAACGGATGAATTCGGTCATCCAATTGGTCATAAAAAGAACGGACAACAGAATGAGAAATGCCAGAATCATGAAAAACCAGGTGATGACGGTTGTGCGGCGGTTTGCAAGGCACCAAATAAAAATCCAAATGATCGGTAAAAGCGTCAAACTGTATTTAATGGTTGCGAAAGCCAGTAAGATTCCGGCAAACTCATCCTCTTGTGAGCGGATGGCGTCCAATGCCATCATTAAAAGAAAGACTGCCAATATCCCGATATCGCCGTCCAAAACAGCTACGACCGAATAATAGCTCAGCAGCATTACAGTTCCGATTTTCAACGGCGTAAAGGTACGGCGATCGATTTGAAAAGCCGAGATTGTTTTCATTCCGATGCCGACTAACAACGCTTCCAAAATCGTCATCCAAATAATCAATGCGATTTCGAAATTATCGATAAAAGAAAACAAAAAAACCGGGATGACGGCATAGAGAGGTAAAGTGAAACCGCTAAGATACCGGTCTTCCGGAAAACGCCGGATAATCTGTTCAAAAATATCGGACCCGTAGGGGTTCTCCCCCTGAGCAAACAAAACCCGACTCGAAAGCCAGTAACTGTAAAACCCGGCTCCCAAGTCGGTATGGAGCACAACATAAACATTTCCGCCGACGGCTATCAAAACTAAAAGAAGGATTCCGACAATAAATCTCGATGAAATACCGTAATCGCGTTTTAAGGGACGGATTTCCATTGATTCCTTCTCTTTTTTAAAAAGCCGGCAGGAGGTTTTTTCAGATGACGAACCTCATTAGATCGATTTTGAAAAAACTCGATGCCGTTTTGTCGGTTTTAATCCCATGGTAAGCATCTCTACTTGAATTTCTTTGGCGCTCTCAGCCATTTGAGTCGCTTCCATGCCGTAAATGTTAGGATGTTCCTTTAAAAGATCCAAGATTGCCGTATAAAGGAGGGCATTCCCCCCCTTCTTTCGGTATTCTTCGAGAATTCCCATCCCGTTCAACGACAAATACTTTGTCTTCTTCATTTCTCGTAACAGATCGAGAATCAGTGCCGGATTCAGATTGCCGTTGTGCCGTTGCATCGCGGCGGATATATCCGGAAATCCCAGCAGAAAGCCAACCAGTTCTTCTTTATCGTTATAAATAAACTTTACCATTTTCGGATCGACGACTTTGATGACATTATCCACCAAACTGAGGAATTCTCTCTCTGAAAGCGGAAAATATTCCCAGTTATTTTCGAAAGATTTGGCATAAGCCTGGGCGATTTTCAAAGCACTTCCCATGATTTCTTTCTTATTTTTGAACGTGTAGACATGAAGATAACCGCGCTTTTTGGCAATTTCAGCCGCTTTATATACTTTTTCAGGCAGGTTGAAATCCGGAAGCGTAAAATTCATGGAAACAAAATCATTCATTTTTTCAAAGCCATAATTTTCCAATAAAGTTTTATAGTAAGGATAGTTATAAGATGACATATTCATCATCTGCCGATATTCATAGCCTTCAACTAATATTCCATAACCGTCATACAGGGAAAATCCTTTCGAACCGACTAAGGTGTCCTCCCCTTTTCCCCTTCCCCATTCTGCCACGGCATCAAAAAGGGCGTTACAAACTTCCTGATCATCGATGGAATCATATAAGAAGAAGTTGACGGTTTTCAAATGATGAAAATTGTTGTAGCTGTTGTTATTTAATCCGGCAATTCGTCCCACCATTTTTCCGTCTTTCCATGCGGTAAAAAATTCAGCGTCCGAATGTTCATAGAAAGGATGCTTTTTACGATTCATCATCATGTAAATATCGGATCGGAAAGGAGGAACCCAATTCGGATCTCCTTTGTATAGATCATAATGGAATTGAACAAATTGGCCTGTTTGTTTTTTATCCGCAGTATCGACCTTTCGTATTTCTACCATGGCATGAAGGCTCCTTTAACCTCAAAGAATAAAATGATGATAATAATAGTAGAGGATAATTTTGGCTATTTACACTATTTTACCTTAACCGGAAGGTTAAATATGACGGCTGACTAAAATTTTACAGAAAATAGGATTCGATGACAGATTTAAGGGAAAGAAAATAGAAACTTTTTTTCAAAAAAGATGAAATCGATTAAGCTATAATAGACACAACGAATTGATTAGAAGGACGATGTATGGATTCATTTATTATTGATGGCGGAATCCCCTTGCGGGGTGAAGTTATTCCATCCGGAAATAAAAACGCGGCTTTACCTTTGATTTGTGCGACTTTATTAACCGATGAACCGGTCATCTTGCATAATGTGCCGTTAATTAAAGATATCACCGCAATGGAAAAATTACTTGAAAGCATGGGGGTTACCATTGAAAAACTGAAACCCTCCACTTGGAAATTCCAAGCCAATCACGTCAATATCGCGGATTTGGACCCCGACCTTTGTCGGAATGTCAGAGCTTCCATCCTGTTAGCCGGTCCGATTGTCAGTCGCTTCGGCAGTTTTATTCTTCCGCCGCCCGGAGGTGATGTAATCGGCCGTCGCAGAGTGGATACACATTTGTTGGCTTTGAACCGATTGGGTGCGACGGCATATTACGACAGGCAATATCACTTTGAAGTGAAAAACAGGTTGAAGGGGACAAATATTTTGATGGATGAAGCCAGTGTCACCGCAACCGAAAATGCGATTATGGCTTGTTCTCTCGCGGAAGGGACTTCGATTTTACGGAATGCGGCATCCGAACCGCATGTTCAAGAGCTGTGCCAATTGTTAAATCTAATGGGTGCCAAAATCAACGGAATCGGTTCGAACGTCTTGACGATTGAAGGAGTTGACAAATTACACGGAGCTGAATTTACCATCGGGCCGGATTATTTGGAGGTTGGCAGTTACATCGGGGCGGCTGTTGTCACTCACGGTGAAATATTGATCCGGAATGCTGGGATTCAATATCTGGATATGGTAAAGCTGGTTTATAACCGATTGGGTGTCGAGTGGGAAGAAATCGGCAGTGATATTCTGGTACCCGAGAACCAACGATTGACTATTGAGCCGGACATCGGCGGAGCGATTCCGGAAATCAGCGTTATGCCCTGGCCGGCATTTCCTTCCGACTTAATGAGCATTGCGATCGTAATCGCAACACAAGCGCAGGGAAGCGTCCTCTTTCATGATTGGATGTATCCGAGCCGTATGTATTTTACCGATAAATTGGTCGGTATGGGCGCTCAAATTGTTCTCTGCGATCCGCATCGTTGTATCGTTCAGGGACCTACCCGTTTGTACCCCGAAAAATTGGAATCGCCGGATATCCGTGCGGGGATGGCGTTGTTGCTGGCGACGTTGGCTGTTCCGGGAAAATCCGTTATCCGCAATATTTCTCAAATCGAACGCGGATATGAGCGAGTGGATGAAAAACTGCGGGCTTTAGGAGCACGCATCGAGCGGGTCGAAGCCTGAAAAAGTTGTTTGAAAGATAAAAAAGGAGCTGCTTCGAAACAGCTCCTTTTCATTTCGTGTTGAAATTATGCGGCTAATAAATTATTGGCGTATTCTTCCAATTTCGCCTTGGATAAAGTTCCGGTATGGCGATATTTTACTTCACCGTTTTTAATGAATAAGAGGGTCGGAATAGATGTGACGTTATAGTCCATCGCCCGGGCGCTGTTTTCATCCGTATTGACTTCCGCAACGATTAATTTACCGGCATATTCCTTTGCAAGTTCTTCCATCAAAGGGAGAACCATTCTGCAAGGTCCGCACCAAGACGCCCAAAAATCAACCACAACGGGGATTTCTGATTTAAGGACTGTTTTTTCAAAAGCGTCATCCGTAACGTGAATCGGTTCATTGATCATGATATTTTACCTTTCTGCCTTCCAAATCGCTGAATCAAATTCAGCTTAAAATGAACTCACTTTCAAATTTTACCGTATTTTTTTATTGGGTTATCAGGATTAACAAATCTTTAATTATTTTGCAAATGCAAAAATTGCAGAAAAGAGTTAGATCGATATTTGATATGACTTATTCCGTCATACTCTTCAATGGAACATGATAAACAACTGTCAAAAATCAGAATTTTTCCAAAATCCGGTTATAAATTTCCGAATAATCTGAAGGTGTTTTCCCGGACGATTTCGGAAAGCGCTTCGGTTGAGATATTCCGAGTCGACGCCACTTTTTCCGCAATCAATGGAATATACATCGGTTCATTTCGTTGCCCGCGATAAGGAGTGGGTGTCAGATAAGGCGAGTCGGTCTCAAGTAAAATTTTATCCGAACTGACCGTTTTCAGAACTTCCGAAAGTTGTTTCTTTTTCTTATAGGTGTATGCTCCGCCGATTCCCACATAGAAACCTTGCGCGGTCACCTCTGCTGCGGCTTCCGGTGATTCTTCGAATGCATGTAGAACCCCGATATTTTTCGAATGATGTCGATGCCAATCTTGCAATATCGGCCAAAGCACTTCAAAAGCTTGACGGCAATGGAGGATAACGGGCTTACCGATTTCTTCCGCCAATTCCAATTGGGCATGGAGCGATCGCAACTGTTGCGGGGGAGGACAAAATTCACGGTAGAAATCCAATCCGATTTCTCCGACGGCAACACATTTCGGATGGGTAGCCAAAATTTTCAGATCCTTGAGCCGGGAATCATCCCAATCGGCTGATTCATTGGGATGAACGCCGACCGCAAAAAAAACGGCAGGATACGCTTCTGCCATTTTTTTTGCTGTTTCACTGCTTTCCGGATCGATCCCCGGCACAATTATCCTGCGGACATTTGCCTGCCGGGCTCGGTCGATGACCGCTGCTTGATCAGGCAAAAAGTCCGGCAGATTCAGATGGCAATGAGTATCGATCCAATAATCGGTATTATTCAATTCCCGCAACTTTTAATCCGTCTTTCAAAATCGCGTCTACGCAATCTTCATGAGTGGTTTCCGTATAAACCCGAATAATCGGTTCGGTACCGGAAAATCGAATCAACATCCAACCGCCGTCTTCCATCATGAATTTAAAACCATCCGTGGTATCCAATCCGGTCACTTTAATCCCGCCTAATTTTTCCGGAATATGATCGAGAATAAATTTTTTCTTTTCTTCGGCGTTTCCTTTAAAGGAGGTATCGATTCGTTCATAATAATGGGGACCGACAATTTCAAACAACCATTGAAGCAATTGAGATGGGGTTTTACCGGTTTTTACCATAAAATCAAGGAA
>JALHEL010000467.1 GCA_022837205.1 Leptolinea sp. | reverse complement strand
TGGCAACAGACAATAACCGGGATATTAAACCAAATTGGTCATTTTCTGAAAGAGCGAAGACGACCGTTAGCATATGGGGCTGTCAATACGATTCTTGCAGCTTATTTATATCTCTTTATGGAGTGGCTCTTTTTTGTAACCAAACCCTCTTTCATGGATATTTTACCGTTTGGTGAAAAGCTGAAAATCATGTTCAATTCAGCATTTATTTTGACGGTATTTGCGTTAGCTGGATTACTCGTTCTTTTCTTGTTGGATGCTCTCTATACCAGGAAAGTTCCGAATTTCTTTCACTACCTTTACAATACTCCGGCGGCTTTTATCTTGGCTTGTTTGGTTCTCATCTTAATCGATAATTTTACCTATACATTTTTTAAATTCGGTATCGCTAACTCAGATATTGTAGGAAAGATTCTATATATTCATCTTTTCGTGTTTGTTTTTTGGAGAATATTGAAAAAGATTGAACAGTCTCAAGAAAGGGTGAGCCGATTATTCGAATATCGGGGAAGAATCATTGCATCCCTTAGTTTGATTGGTATTTCGATTATTTCTGTGGCGGCTTCATATAATTCAGAGGTCAATACCGGCGGAAACAATCCGGGAGAAATATCTTTGGTTTCCGGTTCTTATCCGAATATCATTTTACTGAGTTCGGATGGTGTCAATGCAGACAATATGTCTGTGTATGGATATGAACGAGAGACTACTCCGTTTCTGGACGTTTTGGCAGAAAGCTCGTTGCTGAGCCAGAACAATTTTACCAATGCTTCTAAATCGATGGGATCAGAGACAGCAATTTTAACAGGGAAACTTCCGCTCACAACCCATGTAATATTTCCCCCAAATACATTACGCGGGAAGGATATGTATCAACATTTACCCGGGATATTGCGCTTGAAGGGATATAAAACAATATCTCTTGGGGTTCCTTATTGGGTGGATGCTAATGTTATCAATTTTAAGAATGCATTTACTGAAGTAAACGGGCAGGTAAACCCAAACGAGACAACTTCCGGTTTATTTTCGATGTATGGATATGAAGATTCGCGTTATTTATTGAGAATGGTAACCGATCGAATTGAAGAAAGACTTTGTGATATCTTCTTCATAAAAGACATGCCAAATCCGATTGATTCAATCATTAAACCTACCGATGTCACTTATACGGATGAAGAAAAAATACAGAATCTTTATGATAAGATAACAGAAGCTACTCAAACAAATCAATCTTTATTTGCTCACGTTCATTTAATGGACACGCATGGTGTAACGGTAAATCCGGTAATTCAAAAATATTCCTTGGGCGAGGAGCAGAGTGATTATTGGATGACCGACTTTTATGATGATGCAATACTGAGTTTTGATGCCAGAGTTGAAGAATTGGTTAATTTTTTGAAGGATACAGGCCAATATCAGAAAACAATCTTGATTATTTACACAGATCATGGACAACAATGGGTAACG
>JALHEL010000061.1 GCA_022837205.1 Leptolinea sp. | reverse complement strand
GTCAAAATCTTATCTATTTGAGAATAACTTCCGATTTCCGAAATTCGTGACCATTGCGCCGGCGTATAAATCGGGTTCCTTCCGTCGATAACTTGGAGGCAGGATTTCACCGTCGGTTTGGTCAATGCCAAAATTTGCGAGTAATCTTTGCGCAAATAGATTTCTCTTACAATTCGATCCTCTATCTTTTTCATATCGGCTTTTTTGGCTGAATCTTGATTCAACAGATCCGACCCGATCACAACATGGTCCTCATCCGGATGATAAATCAAATGAAGCGGAACAAAAAGTTCATAATCCTCTTCGGCGGAAAATCCATCCATACTCAACAGGACCAATGTTCCCGGGCTGATATCGGGCGCGCGCCAAGAAAGCTGCCACCAGAAGTCATTCACAACGTCGGTCTGTGCGATATAGTTTTCTTTGTTGGTAATTTGGGTCATACAGGCCGCCAAGATAAGAACCGCGAACAGTGCGGTTTTTACCCATTTTCCTTCGATGGAAGCGATTAATCCGACCAGGAAAATAATCGCGGAAAAGGAAGCATGGTAGGTAAAACGATCCAGACTGGAGCTGAATGTTATCTCGCGATTTGCGATAATCATCGGGGCGATAGCCAAAACAGTCGACACCAACCCGATGACAATCCATTGCTGTCGCCAACCTGCTTTTTTATTCTTTGATGAAGAAGATTCGGCAGAGATTTTCTCTTTTCTTTCCGGCATGAGACGGATGAAACCGATGATGAAAATTGCTGCGGGGAGAAGTGAATAGGCAAATATTTTCCAAAAGCGTTTGACTTCCAATTGACTGAGTAAGTTATAAGCCGGTATGATCCATGATCCAAATAACAATTTGAAAGTATTTTTTAAGATCTTTGCGACCCAGTCCATTCCGTAATAACGGGGATGCTCGAAGAAGGGCCTTAATGTATCCTGAACGTCAGCGCCGCTGCGAGTCGCTTCAAAAAGGAAACTGCGCCAAAGAAAGAATATCAAAGCTCCGACCAGCCAGGGAAGATAGTTGAGAATTGTCTTTCCTACGATACGGGAAAATCGATCATCCGCCGAATTATAAAAATAGGCGCCGATCAGCAAAATTCGTAACGCTTCCAAACCGATATAATATTCCATCAGAAACATTCCGAGGATTGCCAAAATGATCGACAGCAGGACTGCCGGAATTTTCAGCCGACTTTTCCTCAATTCCAATGAAAGAATTGTCAAATAAACGGATAGCATTCCTGCCAGCATGGCTGTTTGATGCGGCAAGTAGGCAATTCCGTCCACTTGCCGGAGGAAGCCCGGAAAAACCAGAAACAGAGAAGCTGCGACAAAAGCGGGAAACTTATTCTTTTTCCAGATGAGAGTGAGCGTTAAGTAAAAGAAGAAACCGCAAAAAAAGCGACAGGCTAAATTAATCAGCAGGTAAGGGTATGGATTGGGACCGAAGAGATCATAAGCCGCGCTTAAAAGATACCCGTCCACCGGTCGATCGCTCTGATAATGCCGGATCAACATTTGTGACCCTTGCGTATAGGCGTTAAAGACATTGTTCCAATCATCCCGATAATAGCCCAGTCGATTCATCCCGGGCAGATAAACCAACAATGTAATCGCGACCAGGATCAAACAGATGAGTAAATTACCATGTCGTAAGGATTTGCTTTTTTCAGCCATGAATCCCCCTTTGCTTCTCTTATAGATGATTTTAATATGATTATAAAACAAACGGTTTGCGATTTTTGTCCGAGCCCGAATGTTATAATTTCCAAAGAGTCGGAAAAAAATCAATTGAAAAAAGGATGAATGCGATGAGTTATATCCCGGAAAAAAAGACGGAATCACTGTGGTGGCGGGACGGCGTAATTTATCAAATTTATCCCCGTTCCTTCATGGACACAAACGGAGACGGAATCGGTGATTTAAAAGGGATTATCGGTAAATTGGATTATTTATCCGATTTGGGAATTGCGGCAATCTGGCTTTCACCGGTGATGCCTTCTCCCGATGCAGATTTTGGCTATGATGTCGCGAATTACAAAGATATCGATCCGAAATTCGGAACGATAGACGATTATAAGAATTTAATTGCCGAAGCTCACCGGCGCGGGATCCGAGTTATTATGGATTTGGTTTTGAATCATACATCTACCGAACACCCATGGTTTCTTGAATCGAAAAAATCGAAGGACAATCCTTTTCATGATTATTATCTCTGGCAGGATCATCCCAATAATTGGAAATCGACTTTTACCCAAAGAACCGCCTGGGAATATGTCGAATCCTGCGGTCAATATTACTATCATATGTTCACTGTTCAACAAGCGGATTTGAATTGGCGCAATCCGGAAGTTTACTCGGAAATGATGAATATTTTCCGTTTTTGGGCTGATTTGGGGACGGACGGTTTTCGGCTGGATGTCTTCAACCTTTATTTCAAAGATGATCAGTTTCGAAACAATCCCCCGGCTTTTCATTGGATTCCGTTCATGCGGCAAAAACATATTTATGATTGCGATCGCCCCGAAATGGATCGGGCAGTTCGGGATATTCGGAAAGTTACAAACGCTTACAAAGACAGTTATGTCGTCGGTGAAACGTTTTTGAGTTCCGGTGAAAAGATTAAGCGGTATTGCGGTGAAGACAAACTTCACGGGGCTTTTGATTTCACATTTACTCATTGCAAATGGGATGCTTCGGCTTTTCGAAAAATCATTAAAAACGTCGAACAAAACTCACAGGAAGCCGGTTTCTGGCCGACATATGTCCTGAACAATCATGATGTGGAACGATCAGCCTCCAGATTCGGCTTGGGAGAATATGACGAACGGCTCAAGGAAGCCGCCGTCTTACTGATCCTTTTGCGGGGAACGCCTTATATTTATTACGGCGAAGAAATCGGTATGCGAGAGACCAAGCTTAAAAAATCCGAGATGATGGATCCGGTAGGCGTCATGTGGGCGCCATTTAATCGGGGACGGGACGGTTGTCGAGCTCCCATGCAATGGAATAATCAAACCAATGCCGGGTTTACCAGCGGGACACCTTGGAATAAAGTTCATCCGGATTATCCAGAGCGGAATGTGAATGCGATGGTCCATGATCCGAATTCACTGTTGACGTTTTACAGGCAACTGATCGGATTGCGGAAACAATTCCGCTGTCTTCAGGTCGGAAATTTGGAACTTTTCGATCAAAAAAATGAATCCGTCCTGACATTTACCAGAAAATTTGGGAAAGAAATCGCTCTGATTGCGATTAATTTCACCCAATTTCCGCAAGAAACAGATTGCAAAGAGTTGGGTTCCGAGATAATTTGGACGAAAAGTTTTTCAAATAAATCCGCGGATATTTCTCAGCCGAAAGACGGGATTCTCCGGCTGGTCGGGGAACAAGCGGTTTTGTTAATCGGCAAATAAAAGACGGGAAACCGAATGATGAAAAAAACGAAATCCTGGGGAGTTTTACTCTTTTTGACTTTTCTGTTTATCGCCGGCAGGTTGGATGCTTACGGCATTTTGAGGGATTCGGTCGCTGCGAATGATACCTCTTCTTATTTTGATTGTGCAAAGGCAGATTTTACGAAAATCGAAGCGTATGAATGTCATCGTTCGGCTACCCTACCTTTTATTATTCAAAAACTTAATCCGGATCTCAAATATGAACTGACCGACGTTTCGGAGCCTTTTTTCGGATCCGAAGCGGAATTACAAGTTCAGCCCGGGACGGAGAAGCTCGTTATTTTTCAGACCCTTTTGTCCATTTTCAGTTGGTGTTTTTTCACTCTGACTGTTGTCGGATTGTTCCGTCACGAACTGAGCAAAATCTTCGCGGCCATTATTTTATTCGGATTCGCTTTTGTTCCGCAAATCGCCGACTGGGACAGCATCCTATTATCCGAATCCATGTCTTTTTCTTTTTTTATTCTGCTGTGTGCGTTCTTAATACGGTTCTTACAGAATTGTTACGGTCCCGGAAGTTTAATGCGCAGATTTTTATCGGGCTTTTTCCTGCTGATTTCGGCAATTTTTTGGCTATTTACACGGGATACCAATGCCTATTTTATCGCCTTCTTGTCCGTGATATTTTTCATTCTGTTTTGTATTACCGTATTCAGCCATCATAAATTCCAGGGGTTGATGTTGGTTTTGTCTCTGTGCTTGGCGGCTTGTTTTTTGTTCCAGCAGCAAACCTTTCGCACCAGCAAACGATGGCTGTTACCGTTATTAAATAACCTGACAACCAATGTTTTTCCCTATCCGGACCGTGTCGCATTTTTCGAAGAAAAGGGAATGCCGGTCAATGAGGCTGTTCTTTCTCAATCCGGTTCGGCAGAGTATAACGATTTATACAATCAAAAAGAATTTATTCAATGGGCTAAAACGAACGGTCTTTCCGCGTATACCGCGTTTCTGATGAATATGCCATTATGGAGTGTTCAGCAAATCTTTTTAAACTTGGATGGATTTTTTGCCGAAAATCTTCAGCCGTTTTTTTACGGGAAACCGGATGAAAAGCCCCATTGGGCGGATAAGGTCGGAAATGTTTTGCATCCGTTATCTTCCGCCGTCCTCTGGATCGATCTTTTCCTATTGTTGATATTGTTTATTTATACAATCCGAAAACAGGATGCCGATTCACTTGTATGGTTTTTGTTTTCATTTTTGTTGACAATCGGAAGCATTATGATGATTTCGGTTGCTTATTTAGGCGAGGTGCGTTCCGTGTGGAGGCATGTTCTTTGCGGAGTGATGCCGTTGCGATTGATTCTTTGGATCCAAATTTTGGAAATATTGGATCAGTCACTTGATTCCCGGCCTTCTCCCCCTATCATCAACCGCCTGGGAGGACAGTCGAATCGTTCGGAAACTGATAAAATTCTGGATAGATAAAGAATAATTTAGGATATTGACAGGAGTGAAATAACAATGAGAAGACCAATGGTTGCAGGCAACTGGAAGATGAATAAAACCGCTGCGGAAGCAATTATCCTCGTTCAGGAGTTATTACCAGAGTTACAGAAACAAACCGCTATCGATCGTGTAATATGCCCGCCGTTTACCGCTTTATATCCGGTATCCGGACTTTTGAAGGGAAGCGGTATCGGATGTGGTGCTCAGGATGTGTTCTGGGAAGAAAAGGGAGCCTATACCGGGGAAATAGCGCCGAATATGGTTGCCGAACTGGGTGAGTATGTAATTATCGGACATAGTGAACGACGGACTTATTTTTATGAAACGGATGAGACAGTCAATAAAAAGACGCTTGCAGCCTTAGCCGCCGGATTGACGCCGATTGTCTGTGTCGGAGAAACATTGGATGAAAACCAATCCGGAAGGACGAAAGAAGTGGTTTCACGACAGGTTCGCGAAGGGTTGAAAGGAATTCCCGAAGTGTATGTCGAAAAAATCGTGATTGCTTATGAACCGGTATGGGCAATCGGGACGGGTTTGGCGGCAACCGGGAAAGACGCAAACCGAGTGATTGCGGAAGATATTCGGAAACCGTATGCCGATCTTTACGGAGAAAAAGCGGCACAATCGATTCGGGTGCTGTATGGCGGATCGGTAAAAGGAAATAACGCCGCAGAATTTTTTGGACAGCCCGATATTGACGGAGCTTTGGTTGGTGGCGCCAGTTTGAAAGCGCCTGATTTTATGGAAATTGTAAACGCTGCCGCGAAATAAGTATTCAATCAAAGTCTGAAAAGAAAACTTCCGAAATTTTGGAAGTTTTCTTTTTTATATCATTCATACCGCGATAAAATCAAAGCTGATTCACGGAGATCTTGGTTTACTCGAGATGAGGCCAAAATCGTCTATGTTAACGGATAAATTTCATTTATTTTGAAGAACAGAATCACTTTTTATTCGAGAAAAAGGTTGACATTATGAGAAAATTGATGTATGATCACCGACATAACGAGTAAACCATCAATAGATGACGTGAGAAATATATTTTGAGCCATAAAAGGTAATCACTTGTATATTATTAAAAATTCGTCAATTTCCTCTGTCGATTCGGAGAATTAATGGATAAAGTTTCAGAGAAAGCTCTGCAACGATTAAACGGAAGATTAATAGATTGTCAATTTAATTGGTGCATTCGCACCAATTAGCAATTAATTATCAAAGCGCTTGAGAGCGCCAGGAGGCAAGATATGAATATCCTCGTTGTTGTTGGTGGTGGGGCGCTGATTCTTTTTCTCGCTTATCTCACCTATGGTAAGTTCATCTCCACGAAAGTGTTTGAACTTGACAATTCAAGAGTGACCCCTGCCGTTGAGATGGAAGACGGAGTGGATTATGTGCCAACCGATGCCAAATATTTGGCTGGGCAGCACTTTTCCGCGATTGCAGCCGCCGGACCGGTCACCGGACCGATCATTGCCGGTATCGCCTATGGGTGGATGCCTACAATGTTATGGATCCTCTTGGGAAGTATTTTTATCGGCGGCGTTCATGATATGGGTGCTTTGGTTGCTTCCATTCGGCACAAAGCGGCAGGAATCGCAGATACCATGAGACAATATGTTTCAAAAAGAGTCTGGATTCTTTTCAATATATTCATTTTCTTTACCCTGGTGATGATCATAGTCGCTTTTACCGATATTACGACTTCCTCTTTTGTCAACACGGTTACGTTGGATGACGGATCCGTTGTCGGAGGCGGGGCAACGGCAACTTCCTCAATCTTGTACTTGATCCTGCCGGTAATTATGGGGTTCTTACTCCGGTATACAAAACTGAGCTTGTTGTGGGCGACTATCATTTTCTTGCCGCTGGTTGCTTTATCCATTTGGGTCGGTCAGTATATCCCGTTGAATTATGGCAATAAAAATGTCTGGAACTTAATCGTCATTCTTTACTGTATTATCGCGGGAATTGTTCCGGTTTGGGCATTATTACAGCCGCGCGGTCACTTGGGAGGCTATTTCCTTTATGCAACTTTGGTTTTCGGCTTCATCGGAATCATATTCGGTGGTTTCGATACCCAATTCCCGGCCTGGACCAAGACCTATGGAGCTTCTGATTTCTGGACGCCGATGTTCCCGATGCTCTTTATTACGGTCGCATGCGGTGCCTGTTCCGGCTTTCACAGTTTGGTGGGTTCCGGTACTACGTCCAAGCAGTTGGCTAAAGAATCCGATGCGAAACCGATCGGTTACGGAATGATGCTGGCTGAGTCGGTTGTCGCTTTGATGGCGTTGTCAACCGTCATGATTCTTGCGAAAGATGACCCGATTTTAACCAAATCCCCGAACTTCATTTATGCGAATGGTTTGGGTTCCTTTATGCAGTTGCTCGGAATCAATAAAGCATTCGGTATTTCCTTCGGGCTGATGGCTTTCACGACGTTTGTCTATGATACATTGGATGTCTGCACCCGCCTCGGTCGTTTCATTTATCAGGAACTGAGCGGTATGAAGGGTGTGACGGGAAGAATAATCGGTACCATTTTAATCGGCGGTATTCCGTTGATTTTGATGTCGATTAATTTGACGGATCCGGACGGGAACCCCGTAGCAATTTGGAGCTTGTTCTGGAAGACATTCGGTTCTTCGAATCAGTTACTGGCTGCTCTGGCTTTGGTGGGCATCACCGTTTGGTTACAACGAACTGCCAAACATCGGAAAGCCTGGATCGCGACTGTTATCCCCGCTGCGTTTATGTTCGTTATGAGCACCTGGGCTTTAATTAATACCTTCTTGTCCTATACCTATCGCAATGGCGCCTGGGTTATGCCGGTGGGCACCAATAAGGTTGTTCCGGGATTGAGCTTGATTTATATCATCCTGGCTGTTTGGGTTGTGATCGAATGTGTACCGGCAATCGTTAAGAATGCCAAATACCAAGACCGGCAACCGGTTACACAGGAAGCATAATTTCTAAAATTGTTCCGTATAGATTTACCGCCTGAGTTTTCAACTCGGGCGGTATTTTTTTCTTATATCATTTCAATCGATAAAATTGTAAGTTTCTGATAGTTTTTGCCAGCCTTTTTCGATAAAATAAAAACAGAACCGGAAGAACGCCGTCTCTTTTGAGACGGCGTTCGGATTGAAAGATGGGTAAATGGCAATGAAATTTTATCAGTTGACTGCTACCGAGCGAATCAAAGAACTGATTGATTTAAAGGTGATCACTGAAGAAGATGCGGCGCTTCTATTAAAA
>JALHEL010000466.1 GCA_022837205.1 Leptolinea sp. | reverse complement strand
GTGCTGATCCTTTCTCCGGTAATCGGAGAAAACTCGCCGAAATTAATTTATATCGCGATATTCGCCGCGATGATCGGAGGCATGATCTATTCCATGCTTCACGCCGTGCTGAGCATTCACTTTCTGGCAAATCAAGTCATCAGCGGCGTGGTTGTCAATATTCTGGCTACCGCTTTGACAACCTTTTTAACCAGTCTGCTGAATGAATCATTGACCGGAGAAGCTTCGAATAAGATTCAATTGGGAGCCGCACCCCGTTTTACCGTTCCTTACCTGTCTTCTGTCCCGATATTGGGGGCATTTTTCAAAGATGTTTATATCTTTGTTCCCTTCATCGCGTTCTTTGCGCTTATAGCCTGGTATGTTCTCTATAAAACTCCTTATGGTTTACGGTTACGTGCCTGCGGTGAGAATCCATACAGTGTCGATGCCGCCGGCGGGAACGTCAACGGAATCCGTTTCAGCGCGGTGATGATCTGCGGTTTTCTCTCCGGATTGGCGGGCATCTTTTTCGCCTATTCAACCTCCGCAAATTTTTCGCCCAGCATTTACATGGGATACGGTTACCTTGCCATCGCGGCGTTGATCTTCGGAAATTGGAAGATATTACCGACCTTGGGAGTTTGCGTGTTTTTCGGTCTGGCAAAATCCGGAGGTTACCAACTGACCTTGGCATTGGGTCTCTCCAGCAAAGTTTCGGATCTGTTCTTGACAATCCCTTATATCCTGACCTTGTTATTGCTGATCTTCTTCTCAAAACATAACCATCCTCCGAAAGCGGTCGGCCAACCGTTTGATTAAGAGTGGCATCAAACACTGCGAAACCGAATGAAAAATATCCTGATTTTTCAGAGGAGAATTGACACGAAATAGCAGGCATGATATATTCAAAACGGAATTATGAAGGAAAATAAAATGAAATCAGCAGGAAGAGTTCCAAATCAGGTCGTCATCAACTGCATCTGTTGTTGTTTCGGATCTTATCTGCTGCTTTTCTGTTAAAGAAGAGTTTATATTCATTAACACAAATAATCACGGGGTTCGGGAAGCGGCAGGAATAAAAAAACCTGCTGCTTTTTTTATTTGAAAGGAGAAAAACACATGAAAATTTATCACTCTGTTACGGAACTGATCGGTCATACACCGTTATTGGAGCTGTCCCGTTATGAAACTGTTCATAACTTATCCGCCACGATTTTAGCGAAAATCGAAAGTTTCAATCCCACCGGAAGCGTCAAAGATCGCCCCGCTCTGGCGATAATCAACCGGGCCGAAGCGGACGGTTTGCTAAAACCCGGTTCGGTCATCATCGAATCGACCTCCGGAAATATGGGGATCGGACTTGCCTCCATCGCCGCCGCCAGAGGATATCGAATCATCTTAACCATGCCGGATACCATGAGTGTCGAACGACGTCAACTGCTGAAGGCATACGGGGCCGAGTTGGTCTTAACGGAAGGAAAACTCGGC
>JALHEL010000060.1 GCA_022837205.1 Leptolinea sp. | reverse complement strand
ATCATTTCAATCATTTCTTTAACTTGGTTTCCTCCCAATTGGGAAGCGGTCAGGATCGTCGCATCCAAAATATCGTCATCCAACTGGTCGAACCGTGCTAACAAGCTGAGAATTCGATTTCTTGCCCGTTTCAGTTGCAATTCTCCGACGGCTTTGATGGCTTCATACTGAACATCGGGGTTCGGATGATCCAGATTCTCAATTACATTTGCAGCCCATCTCCTATTAAGAGAATTTTGAACCGCACGCAAACCTGAGGCAATTTCCGTATCAATATCACTTGTCAGGCTGGCATAAACCAAAGGAATAATGGAAGGATGATCGACATAAGCCAGAGCTTCCATAACTCTGAGCCGTGTCATTTTATCCGGTGATTCCATCAGCGATTCCAGCGTTTTCAGCACTTTTTCGGCTTTATTTTTCCCTCGTTCAGCCGTATCCGTGTCCATCAGAAAATATCCGAGTGTGCTGATTGCGTCCAATCGAACTTCCGTATCGGGATCCTGCTTCGAAATCGAGATAAGCCGATCTAAAAAATAACTTTTTCGATTGTCCATCAGAAGTTTCAGGGATCCGCGACGAATAATCGGATCTTCATCATTCAGTCCGATCAAAGCGATTTCGGAAAAGTCCATTAAGGTATTGCTCATGAATTCAACCAACAGCAATTCAAAGAACATTTCCTTTCGTTTATTTGAAAGCAAGTTCCATGTCTGACGAAATTGTGCCAAATTCTCTTCCGAAAGATCGGAAAAGGATTGTATTTCCTTGTAAGTCAGTTCACGATTATTTTCCCTTAATTCGGAAAGAATATCGCTGAACTTATTCTTTTTATTTTGATTGTTTTTTTCCTGTTTCATTTTTATCCGTTTGCAAGCATGAAGATATCTTTAAACATAATTACAGCCATTAATAACAGCAGGCAAGCCATCCCGATCGCATTGAAATAGTATTCGACTTTGGGTGATAACTTTTTCTTGAATAATAATTGAGGCATCAGAAGCAGAATTTGTCCTCCGTCCAGCGCCGGAATCGGGAATAAATTGGTTATTCCCAGCGCAATGGATACCACCACGAAAAATGCAAGACGATTCAATCCTGATGATGTTGTCCTGCTGCTTTGGGTTTGAGTGGCGGATTCATTTGATTTCTGCTCGTTTTCAAGCACAGCTTGTTCATCTAAAGTGGCAGCTTCCTCGTAATATGAGAACATACCGACCGGTCCTACAATGGATTCAATGCCCATATCAATTTTTCCGGTTATCAGTTGCCAGATGCCTTGAACGTATTGATGAATCATGTTTCCCGTATCTCGGGCGGCGGTAATGACCCCTTCAAAAAACGGATAATCTACCATCGGATAGGTGATAACGATTCCCATTGCTCCGCGACCTTCCGGTGGATTGCTCAGCGGAGTCACCTTCAAATCGATATATTCCCCGTTTCGGAGCACTCGAATCGGAATTTCCTGATCCAGATATTGATCAACCGTCTCTGTAACAACTTCAAAAGAGTTGATATCTTTACCGGCAATTTGGACAATTTGATCTCCCGGGAGAATTCCGGCGATTTCTGCCGGAGAACCCGATTCGACCTGATCGATGATTACTCTACTCGGATCCGGTGAGCCGATATTAAGAATAATGACGCTATACAGTACAAAAGCGGTCAATAAATTCATAATCGGACCCGCGAGATAGATTAAAAATTGCTGCCATGGTTTAGCGGCTTTAAATCCGCCTTCACTCATATCATCGCCGAATTCGTTTTTCGGCTTGACAAATGCTCCAAATGGCAACCAGTTCAGGGTGAAGTCGGTTCCTCCCCATGTGAAAAGTTTTGCTGCCCGAGGTGGCAGTCCGATGCCGAATTCTTCAACTTCGACTTTAAAAAATTTTGCCATCAAAAAATGTCCGAATTCATGCAACGATACGATAAGTGCGAATGCCAAGATAAATTGTATTAAGATCCAAATTGTGTTCATCCTACTCCATAAATAGCGACGTGCTATTTTCTTTTATTGCTATTTTCTTACCGCCGGTCCGATTTTTGAATCGGCAGAATTTATATTATAAATCTTGATTTATTGTACCGTGAAAGTATTAGAGGATAATTAATGCGAAATTAAGATATCTTTTGAATTGAACTTCTTTCTGTTCTCATGGTAAAAGGTCTCAATTTGTGGATCCGCTGGTAAAATTGATCCGGAATAACGGAAAAGACAAACGCGAATTAAAATGGAGCCGGTTTCTTTTTATCGATATTTCATATTGGACTTTTATAAAGTGGCCATGCTCCAAAAATAATCATGGAAGGAAACGGAGAAGCATCCTCATTTTTGAATATGGTTCAATTAAAGCATTTCTATCAAAGATCTCCTAAAACCGTTTTTTTGATCCTGGCGATTTTTATTCGAGTATTCTTCCTGTTATTTTTGTTCGCATCAGGTTTTTCATTGGAAAAAGCTGAAAATTTGAACCCGGATTCCGAGACCTATATCGTCCCGGCAGATTCTTTATTATCTGATTTCAAATTTCTCAATTCCGATAAAACATATGAGACGAATCGAACGCCCGGATATCCCTTCGTTATTGCAGGAGCAAAGTTGATCGCAGGCGATCAATGGAAATGGATCGTCATATTTTTCCAATATGGTATGAATATCCTGGCTGTAATGGTTTTTTATGATTTGCTCTCTTTATTGATCCGGAATCAAAAAGCCGTGAATCTTGCCACATTTTTGGCGGTCATTAATCTTCACGATATTTATTTTGCGAATCTTATTTTGACCGATTCTTTGTTCCAGTCGATTATACTGATCGGTATCTATTTTTTCGTCCGATTTCTTTTGCAATTCAAGACCTCTTTTCTCGTTATGGCAATGGCTTGCATGTCCGTTGCCGCTTTTATTCGGCCTTCCGGGTATTATCTGCCTTTTGCGGTTTTAATCGGCGTAGCAGTTATCACATTTCGGAATTTCAAACAGCTTTGTAAGTTCTCTCTCATTATATTTTTAATCGGAATAACCCCTTTGTTGTGTTGGCAACATCGAAATTATCGGGTGGCTGATTTTAATGGTTTTTCTTCGATCACTGCAATTAATTTGTACTATTATCATTGTGCGGGGATTAATGCCGTTTTAAACGGGACGGATTTCTATACCGAACAAGAAAATTTAATGAACAATCCGGAATTGATCGAACTTCAAAAATCGATGACTTTACCGGCTGCCGAGCAAAAATTAGCCAAAGAAATCATCTCGGCTCATATTCCCATCTATATTTTGTTGAATATTCAAGGCGCCGGATTTATTATGCTTTTCCCGGGTGTGTTGGATATCTTCAGAATCGATGATGAAAAATTGGATTTCCTTTCCGAATTAAAAGAAGTTTCTTTACAAAAAGGCTTGAAAGGCGGCATCTTTTTTTTGCTGACCGATCCGATGGGAATACTGACAATCCTCAATGAAATCTTCCTGGTGATTTTGGCGTATATTAATTTGGTCGGAATGATTCGATCTTTTTCCTATCTGAAACCGTGGTATGTTCCGGCAGCTTTGCTTTGTTTTTTCCTTTATTTTCTGTGCGTCAGTGCAGGCCCCAACGGATACGGATCGTTTCCTCGGTTCCGATTATCTATTTCGTTTCTCCAATCTCTTTATGTCGGTATTTGGTATGCTTTTCGGCAGGAAAAGAAACCAAAAATTCTTGTGTAGATTTTATCCGATGAATTTCTAAAGTTTTGTTCTCAGTTCCTGAATCTGTTGTCTCAGGCGTTCCGTTTCGTGCATTTGGTTATTGATTTTATCTAAGGCGTTGCTGACAAACTGCCTGAAAGGCGAAATAGCCTGTTCCATTTGGAGTGTTTGAGACTGTATTTCTTCGTTGAGTTCTTTCTGCAGTGAGTTGATCAGTTTTTCCTCAATTTCCGAAATCTGAGCGGTAAATTCTTTTTGACTCTTTTTTCGGTAATAAGGTAATATCATGAAACCGGCTACCCCGACCCAAAAAGCAGCCACAATGCCTAAAATATCGGTTGCGACGGTGGTGGCAACGATTGTAAGACCCGCCCCGAGGCCTACCGCCGAAACTTCGATTGCAAGCGCGGTGGTGGCAGCTGTCTGTACATGTTTCATTCCGATGTCCGCTGCCATATCTTTTTCCATCTTTTCCAGCATTTCATCGATCGTGGCTTGCATTTTTTGTAACAGCTGAGAACGTTCCGAAAGTTCCGGAGAGGAAATGGCTGTTCCCGGAAACTGGGTTTTTCTTTTTTCTATCTGGTTGGTTGCGTATTGGGTCATGCGCTGTTCTTGCAAATAAATATTTTCAACCATTTCCATCGTTTTTCTTTCGATATCCGTAGGAAGAGATTTTAAAACTTCATTTTGAAATTCCAACTTGGTTTTATCTTTGCGGATCAAATTGGGAATATTTTTCACTTTAAAAAGTTTCTCGAAATATTCGTTTCCGCTTTCCTTGATTTGGCTGAAATAGGCGTGAATTTCGCTCAGAGAACGGTTGATTTCTCTTTCGATTTCAGATCGGTAGACTTGCGTCTGTTCTTGAATGGCATCAGCCAAGTTGAGATCCTCCCGATAAAATTTGATCTCGTTTTCCAGCAGTTGCAGGGTCTGGTTTGCCACTCGCTCACCGATTGCCAAGGCGGAGTCCATTTTATATTTAAATCTGGATTTTTCATTTAATTTCTCTTGGAGAAAGATTTCGAGCTGATCGAAGCCGCTTTTCTTCCATAATTCCGGATTATTTTCTTTACGTGCCCGTAAAGCGGTTTTCGCACTGACAGTAAGAATCGGTATGTCCGATTTAAGCTGGCGATTCGCATTTTCTTGAATAAAACGGACGATTCGATCAAGCTCTTCCGGAGACTCGTTTAAATCTTTTTTATTCAAAATAATAATTATTTTCTTCCCCCACTCCCGAATCGCTTGAAGAAACCGGCTCTCACTTTCCGTATAAGGCCGATCCGCAGAGGTAATAAAAATGACCAGATCGGCTCTTGGAAAGAACCAGTTGGTAAGGATGATATGATCCGAAAAAATCGAATTTGTCCCGGGAGTGTCTACCAGGCTGATCGATTGCAGCAATGGGACCGGCAGGGTAATCAATTGTCCCCAATTTTCAATCGGAGCAGAAGATTGTTCTTCTCCGTAACGAATCAGATGAATCAATGAAGTAGTAGGAGTGACGCCGGTCTCAAGTATATCGGTATTTAACAACGCATTGATAAATGTTGATTTCCCGGAATTAAATTCTCCGACAATGACCACCAAGAATTTGTCTTCGAGAGATTTTAAGGTATTTTGCAGCGTCTCGATATCTTTTTCGGGGACATCGCTGCGAGATGCGACGGCGAGTAATTCCGTTAATGTATTCCGGACGTTATCAAAAATCTTTTTCTGTTCGTTTGAAAGCTCAATTGCCATTTTTTGGTCTTTCCTTCACCTGTTATGAAGGAATTATATAGCATTTCGCTAAACGGCATTGTTCGTGAGTCATAATTCGGCGCTATGCTTCGGATAACCGGTTCTGTATATTCTTAAATAAAGCCAAATAGGGATGCAGCGAATAAAGAGAATCTAACTGTTTTATGTTTCGGTTTATTTTTTTGTGAGCCAGGCATAAAGCACTTGCTCAACCGCAGCCAGACTATCGGAAGAAACATTTTGAATATCGTCGGCTAAAGTGTGCCAGGCAGGGTAATCAAAATCGATTAAATCGACAGCCGGAATTCCGATTTGCAGAAAAGGAATATGGTCATCATATATGCTGTATTTTTCTTTATCTTGAAAAATATTGCTCAATCCTTCCTTTTCGGCGGTTGACCAGATTTCATCCGTTAATGCTTTATCGGAATTTTTTTCGCGGAAGATTTGTAAATCTTTATCCCCGACCATATCAATCACCACAACTTTATCCGGCCGGCGATCTTGTTTTTCGAGATATTGGGCCATCATTTTCGAGCCGATGCACCATTCATCCCACCCTACGATATTTCCCTGATCCTCGCCATCGAAGAATACCAGCCAGATGTTTTTGTCGGATTCTTTCGGCAGTCTTTCAGCTAATTCCAGCAAAATGGCAACTCCGGATGCGCCGTCATTAGCTCCCGGAACCGGCTGTGTTTGATTCGCAGAGACGGAGTCGGCATCGGCGGAAAGACGCGAATCATAATGCGCTCCGAGCATAATCCATGCGGCATCCGGGTCCGCGGCCAAATTTTGTCGGGATGCAATCACATTCGTGATTTCATGGCCTTTGTAATTTCCCTTTTGTAAATCGACATCCCAACCTTGGGCGGATAATTTTTGGGTAACCCAGTTCAGAAATTTTTCGTGGGCTTCGGAACCCGGTGTTCGGGGACCAAAGCTCATTTGTTCTTCCAAATAGGAAAAAGCATTATCTTTATCGGTGAAAGCATTGGTGATATTGGGAAAAAGGAAAACCGCACAAACTAAAATAGCGAGAGAAAAAACAAATAAAATGAGGATCGGATCAAAAAACCTTTTCGGCATGCAATTTTCCTTATCAGATAAGCTGAAGAGAATTATAAACACTTAATTTTGTTTTAATTTGAATTAGGGAGATTAGGATATAGAGGATGGTAATTTCCGGCAAGCCGGGTAAAGGGGTGGCATGAGATGGCTTCCCTCTCAATTTCCTTTTTTAAAGAACGATAAACGGGAAACCATGATCGATAAGGAGGTGATTTCCGGCAAGCCGGGTAAAGGGGTGGCATGAGAGGGCTTCCCTCTCAACTTCTTTTTTTACAGACTCATAAACGGGAGATCATGATCGATAAGGAGGTGATTTCTGGCAAGCCGGGTAAGGGACGACGTGAGAGGGCTTCCCTCTCAACTTCCTTTTTTAAAGAACGATAAACAGGAAATCATGATCGATAAGGAGGTGATTTTCGGCCAGCCGGGTATAAGAGGGTTTTCCTGCGAAATGTTGTTCCTGCCTAAAGAAATCTACGGGGGATTGAATAATGAACCAGGGGGAAGGAGTGGTTTTTTTATAAGATGAAAATCCCAAGAAGCAGAACAAAAAAGCGCCGACCAATCGGCGCTTTTTTGTTCTCAGATTCCGGAATATTTTAAACCGCTTGCTTTTGTTCCAGATAATTCGGTGTTGCGGACACTTTTCCGTTCGGAGGCGGAAATATTGCTTCGAATTCCTCTTTCGTCAACGTCTCCACCTCAATCAACTTGTTCGCAATTTTATCCAAATATTCGCGATATTCAACCAACAGCGCTTTTGCTTTTTCAAAAGCACTGTTGACAATCTTACGTACTTCCGCATCGATATCCTCGGCAACCGCTTCGGAATAATCCCGTTGTTCCGAGATCTCCCGTCCCAAAAAGATCATTTCCTCTTTTTTGCCGTAAACGATCGGTCCCATCACCTCGCTCATTCCCAAGCGAGTCACCATACTTCTTGCCAGCTCGGTGACACGTTCAATGTCACTGGAAGCGCCGGAAGTAATATCATCAAACATCAATTCCTCCGCTGCACGCCCGCCAAGCAGACTGACCATTTCCGCTTCAATCTGCTTTTTCGACATCAGAACCAGATCCTCCGTCGGAAGATGCATGGTGTAACCGCCGGCGGAACCTCTTCCGATGATTGTCACCTTATGAACCGGATCACATTCCGGAATAACATTCATGATAATCGCATGGCCTGCCTCATGGTAAGCGATAATTCTTTTTTCCTTTTCGGTAAGAATTCGGCTTTTCTTTTGCGGTCCGGCGATAACCCGTTCCACCGCTTCTTCCATTTCCGCGTTCCCGATGCTGTTCTTGTTTCTTTTAGCGGCTAAAATTGCTGCTTCATTCATCAGGTTTTCAAGATCGGCTCCGACAAATCCCGGTGTGGCGCGCGCCAAAGCATTCAGATCGACATCTTTATCCAACGGTTTCCCTTTGGAATGGACTTTCAAAATCGCTTCTCGTCCGATGACATCCGGGCGATCCAAAACTACCTGCCGGTCGAAACGACCGGGCCGAAGCAATGCCGGATCCAAAATATCGGGTCGGTTGGTCGCCGCAATGATAATCACGTTGGTGTCCGTCTCAAAGCCGTCCATTTCGACCAGCATCTGGTTCAATGTCTGTTCCCGTTCGTCATGGCTGCCGCCTAATCCGGCTCCGCGCTGCCGGCCTACCGCATCGATTTCATCGATGAAGATGATGCAAGGGCTGTTTTTCTTTG
>JALHEL010000465.1 GCA_022837205.1 Leptolinea sp. | reverse complement strand
GGGGATCGGGTCCGCGTTGAAATGTCTCCTTATGATCTCTCCATTGGTCGGATTGTATATCGCCAACGAAAATCGGGCGAGAACGATTACGAAGAGATGTGATCAAGCCTGCTTTTCTAAATTGGAAATAAAAAATAAATCTCGAAGATTCTTCGGGATTTATTTTTTTACCGGATTTTGTTATTTCCGGTAATTATTCTGATGAAAAGAGCAGGTAATTAGAAAAATGTGAATGAAATAGGTAAATCATTCACTGATTTGGAATATCGTTTCTTATTATGAAATATTGGCGTATGGTTTCTCTCTCCTTTTTAAATGAGTTTATTTCACTTCGAATGGGAAAACAGCTACCAAGGTATCATCGACATAAACCTTATATTCATATTTTCCCGCCGGGATATCTACCGGACCTGTTCCTGCAAATCCACCCTTCAACGCGTAAGGGAATCCGCCTTCAAAAACCGTTTTTTGTGCTTGGGTGTCATAGATGATATATCGGGGAGTGCACTCAACCAAAATATTCCCGTAAAGACCGATTTGATCTTCGGCAGTGAAGATGGTGGCGTTCTTCTCCAAGCTTAGGGGAAGCTGTCCCCCGGGCGCAATTTTACCGAGACCCAATTCCGAGAAATACTTTTTGAGTGTCGCTTCATCCGGCTGCTCCGATGATGCCGGAACAGAGGTTGTTTTTTCCTCGACGTTTGATTGTGTTTCCGCAGGCTTCTCCGTTGCTGTTGCCGGAAGAGCTGTGGGTGTGTCCGTTATTTTGGGCTGAGTGGCAGTGGGTGCTTCGGTCGGTGCCGGTAAAGTGTTTGTACTGACGGCTGTGGGCGTACTGCTGCTGCAACCTGTAAGGATCATAACGAATATGACGACAAATATCAGCAAAAGCTTTTTCATATTTCCTCCTTATGAATTGCTGGATTTAAATAATATAGCGCAATTAAGGTAACAATTCAATATATAGGCTGCAGAAAACGAATCCCGATTCCGGAGAATGGTACGGAAACACATTTCCTTTCTCTCCAGTGGGGAGAGAGAATTTTGTCGGGGACGGCGTCCTTACGTAGTACGCCGAGGAACGAGGTGCATACATCCCATTCCGATTCTTGTGTAGGGGACGGCGTCCCCGACGTCCCGTGCCGAACGAAGGTGTATACATCCCTTGCCGAATCTCATGTAGGGGACGGCGTCCCCGACGTCCCGTGGCGAACGAAGTGAGGCATCATATTATTCCCTCACCCCTACCCTCTCCCAAAAGGCGAGGGGGAAACCGACCCTGACAATCATTTTTACAAACACGGGTCGGTGTGGCACCGACCCCTACAATAATTTGTCAATTTATTCCCTCACCCCAACCCTCTCCCAAAAGGCGAGGGAAAAATCGGCTCTATAGAAAGGCATACTTACGAAGGACATTGAATAGTTTATGATTGGTCAAAATGCTCATCATCGATTCTTATGTAGGGGACGGCGTCCC
>JALHEL010000464.1 GCA_022837205.1 Leptolinea sp. | reverse complement strand
CCGGGTTTTACTGCCTTTAGCGGAAAAACCCGTAAAAAACGAATTTTTGATCTGATAGCGCGGGATGATGGTGCCTCGCAGCTTAAGCGATAGCATCATGGATTCGTCCGGATCGAAAAACAAAATGTTTTCTTTTAAAAACGGGAAGAAATGGTCAAGTTGATTCATGATGTTTTCGGAAATAGTCTTCAGGTTATCCTTTGACCAGATTTCCTGATGATCGGGGAGGAAAACGGTGGCGCTCAGAAGAATTTTTGCAGCGGGATCCTTCATCCTCTCTTCTTTTGCCGACGATTCCAGAATGATCAGGTTGTTGTGGGCATAAAGCTCCCTGGCCGGATTGCAGATAATTGCCGAATGTCTGGCCAGCTTTTCGGGCAGCCCTGCCGGATTGACGCCCAGAAAAATGGAAAAGGGGAAATACGCCGTTTTTGCCGGCCGGAGAAAATCGCCAAAACTGAAAGTTTTCTTGTGGTCGAACAATTGGCCGATGTTTTGCCATTTTGTGCTGACGATTAAATGGCGGCTTTCGATTTTTTCGGTGTTGCCGTTATCGTCCGTATAATTCAGTTCAATGACCTTGTCTTTATGGATCGACAGGCAATCGCATCCGGATAAATAAAGACCGTCGGACGCTTTTATTTTACGGATCAGCGAATCGACCAGGTCCTGTTTGCCCTGAGCAAAGGAGAAGGTGCCGCGCAACGGCGTGCAGGATTGCCATGATGAAAAAAAAGAATTTAACGGATCCGTTTTGAAAGAAAGAAGGGCATGCTGAGCCTGAATAACTTTCCGGAAGGATGGGTTTTGCGACATCAGACGTTTCAAACGGATGGTGTTGAACATGCTTTCGACGAAACGGGGAATCAGTTTGAGATAATCGAAAAAATCCTTCATTTTTTTCGGTTGAATGCCGGGATGTTCTGAAATCCATTGTCCGGCTGCGTTTGAATTTTTCTCTGCTACATCGTAGAATAATCGAAGATCGCCCTCGAGATGAGGAAACTCTCTGGCGAGCTCTTTCAGAAGTTCTTCTTTGTCATGGAAAAAGTCTATCCTTTGCGATGGGAGAATAATCTGATAGGCCGGATTCAGCAGGCGCACCTCCGGATAAATTCCCAGATTTTTTAATGACAGATAGGCGATCTGGTTTTCGGCAAACCCGGACACCGGCGTGATCGTGCCGTCAAACGTGAGATCTCCGGCAACAGATGAGCCGGCGGTTCCTTTTTCGGAGAAGAGGGCCGTCTTCAAACCGTTGATGGCGCAGAACGCTGCGGCTACATGGGAAGAAAGATCATCGCCTATGACAATCAGATCATACATGGATTCTGTCCTTAAACGTCATTGCCGGATCATCAGAAAAAAGACATTAGACCGGAGAAAAACGGCTATGGGTGAATGAAAACTTTTCTTCCCCGGATTTCAAGTTTGCCGTCGGCAAAAAGCTGAATCGCCTGCGGATAGATTTTATGTTCTTCCTTTAA
>JALHEL010000059.1 GCA_022837205.1 Leptolinea sp. | reverse complement strand
GCCATTTCATTCGTACAGTCTTCGGCTTGCGGAAATTCTCCGGTATGCTCAAAAAAAGCATGCCCCATTCCCTGATATCGAAAAAAAGCCACCGGGATACCGGTTTTTACCAATCTCTGGCAAAACAATTCCGCTTCCTGACGGAGATAATCATATTCGCCGACAGCTAAAAAAGTCGGCGGAAATTTCGCAAAAGCCGGTGCCTGCCAAGGAGAAAGCAATTGGCTGTAGGTATCGGTTATATCTCTGATATACATCCAAATGATGCGTCCGACGGTATCTTTGATATCGTGCACCATTATCAAAGCGGCATCTTTCCCTTCATTCATCTCATATACATCCCACGTCCAACCAAAATCGATATCTGGTCGAAGAACAATGGCTGGATATAGTAAAAGTTGAGCTCGAATGATGCCTTCATTATCCAACAAGCAACAAGCCATCGAAAGATTTCCTCCCGCCGAATCACCGGAAACTGCGATTCTTTGAGGATCGATATTTAAAAGTTCCGCATGAGAATGAGCCCAGCGAATCACGCCCAAACACTGCAATAATCCTTCCGGAAAGCGATGTTCCGGAGCTAACCCATAATCGATTGAGATTACAACAGACTTTGCTCGCTCCGCCAAGAGACGACAGGCATTCTCGACCACTTCCGTTGAACCTCCAAAAAAACCTCCGCCATGTATATAACAGATAAGCGGAAGAGTTCCCGAGATATCCGGCGTATAGATCAGTATGGGAACATCACCGTTCTCGGTGGTAACTGTCCTGTGATTCGTTTTCACACCTCGGCTCAGATCGGCATTTCGACATCCCATTGCATCCCGCAGAATCTGAACTTCCTCTGAAGTAATTCGGCGATAATCTTGAACTTGATATCCTTTCGGAAGGTTGCGAAACCAGTTTGCCGCCCGCGGATCAACCACACCGGGACGATCTGTCTCCGGTACCGGTTTAACATGTATTTTCAGACCATTTTTCTGCTCAATATGTCCGGATGCGGCAAGTCGTTCCAAGCATTCCCGATAATTCATAAATTTCCCCCTACTCTTCTTTGCTGAATTTTCGCATATCGAAACTGACGGCGATGATAATAATCAGACCTTTTACGACCCATTGCCAATAGGAGCTTAAACCGATAAATGTCAGACCGTAATTGATAATATTGAAAATCAAAACACCAAAAAAAGTTCCGAAAACAGTCCCCACACCGCCTGTCATGGAGCAGCCGCCTACGATGCAGGATGCAATCGCATCCATCTCGTAACTGTTGCCATAACCGCTTGTAGCCGAACCGGTTCGAGCGGCTTCCAAGCAACCGGCCAGGCCATAACAGGCGCCGGCCAGCGCAAACGTAATCATTTGAATCTTATAGACATTAATTCCGGAAACACGCGCCGCTTCCTGATTGCTTCCGCAGGCAAATATTTCCCGCCCCAAACAAGTCCTCGTCAGCAATAAGTGTTGGAAGATACAGACACCGATCGCTATATAGATGATATAAGGTACACTCAAAAAACTCCCCGTCCCAAGATTTGAGAAAGATTTGAGGAATCCTCCCAACGGTTGGGAATTGTTCGGTGGTTTGTTGCAATATAGCTGATTCGCACCGTATGCGATCATCATCACCGCCAATGTTGCCAAAAAGGAAGGAACCTTCAATTTTGCTGTAGTAAAACCATTCATAAGCCCGACAATTAAGCCGATCAAAACTGCGGCGATTACCGGAACGATCAAAGGCATCTCCGGAAGGTTCGGCCAGAATTTAATATAATAATCAGACTTCTGTGCCAATGATCCCGCGACAACAGCAGCTAAACCTACCGTTCGACCGCCGGAAAGATCAGCCGCTCCTGAAACAAGAATATACATACAGCCCATCGCAACGATAATGCGGGTTGAACTTTGCATTAAAATATCACGAATGACTCTGAATGAAAAAAATTTCGGGGACATCATGCCAATAATGACAATCATTAATAACATAATGATATATAAGGCATAATTCATAAAAAAATGTTGAATGCTGAATTTTTTCTGTTTTTCCATCAGTTTAGTACCTTTTCCGCGTTCTTATAGGAGCTGGCCAAATACATCACATTTTCCTCTGTAGCCTTTTCTCCTTCCAAAATTCCCGATAAATGTCCTTCGCACATCACGGCAATCCGATCCGACATCCCCAAGAGTTCCGGCATCTCCGAACTGATCATGATGATCGTTTTCCCTTCGCTTGCCATCTTCTCCATCAAAGAATAAATCTCATATTTTGCACCGACATCAATTCCGCGCGTGGGTTCATCAAGAATAAGAATATTTGGATCAATTAACATCCATCGTGCCAAAACGACTTTTTGCTGATTTCCTCCCGACAAAAACCGAATTTCAGTCTTAAGAGAAGGGGTTTTAATAGAAAATGCTTCCGCAAATCTCGCCGCATCCGCAGCACGTTTTTGGTTATCAAGAAAAATCCCCTTCTTATAAACAGATGTATCGGCAGATTGTTTGGCAATAACAATATTTTCCAGGACTGAAAATCGCGGAAAAATTCCGCTCTTCCGACGATCCTCGGTCAAAAGGGCGATGCTGTTTTGAATAGCATGTTCCGGTGATTTAACGATTACGGACTTCCCGTTGATTAAAATTTCTCCCCCGGAAATTGCCCTTAATCCGAAAATCGATTCGACTAACTCAGTCCGTTGTGCTCCGACCAATCCTCCGATACCGAATATTTCACTGCGACGAACGCTCAGGTTAATATCGCGGAAACCGCGTGAACCGGCACTTGTAAAATGGCAGATTTCCAAACATACCTCTTCTGCCGGTCGATGCTTCTTCTCCGGAAACCGATTGCTCATTTCACGACCGACCATTCGTTTCACGATTAAATCGGTATTCAAATCAGCAGCCGGCCATGTTCCGACAATCTTCCCGTCCCGCATAATCGTTACATTTTGTGCGATCTCCAGAATTTCATCGATTTTATGAGAAATATAGATAATCGCGACACCTTTTGCCGTCAGTTTTCGAATAATATGAAATAAGAGATTCGTTTCGGCTTCTGTTAAAGAAGAAGTCGGTTCATCCATAATAATGATTCGGGCGTTATATGAAACCGCTCTGGCGATTTCGAGCATTTGGCATTGTGAAGCTGACAAATCACCGGCTTTGGCATACGGATCAACATTGATTCCCAGATCATCCAATAAGGCTTTGGTATCCTGATACAATTTTTTATCATCGACCCAATGAATACCGAGAGTTTTGCGATAAGGGATCCGTCCTATCCAGACATTTTCCATCGCTGATCTTGTCCTGACAGATTGCAGTTCCTGATGAATCATGGCAATCCCGTGATCCAATGCTTCTCTCGGATTCGTTAACTGTACCGGCAGTCCGTTGATAAATATTTCTCCTTCGTCAGGATGATACATGCCGAAAGCACATTTCATTAAAGTCGATTTTCCGGCTCCGTTCTCGCCCATCAATGCATGAACACTCCCCGGTTCGACATAAAAATCAACCTGATCCAGCGCTTTGACACCCGGGAATGATTTGCTGATGTTTTTCATTTCCAAAACGTATTCGGAATCTTTCATTTGCTTCTCCTGCTCGATATTATGAAGCAGCCGGAATAACCGGCTGCTTCAAGTACTTTAGACAGCTTTCGTAATCAGAAGCTGGGATCGGTAATATCATACTTTGCGTCTTCGATATTATCCTTGGTAATCGGCGTGTAATTGATCCAAATACGATGACCTTCAACTTCAACACCATCCATGCCCAATGTCTCGGTTGTCACTTCTTTACCGTTTTCGAGCAACCACATCGTCTTATAGACCGCTTTCCCCAGTTTTACCGGGTTATTCAGAGAGGTAACCAGCAGCGTGCCGTCTTTCAAAGCATCTACACCCACCGCTGTTGCGTCAACACCGCAAACCGGAATATACGTTTTTTCATCTTTGAAGAAACCGCCGGCTTTCAGAGCTTCGATAGCACCCAGCGCCATATCATCGTTACACGCAAAAACCGCATCGATATCATCGCTGTAGTTTGCTAACAATGCCGCAACCATTTCCTGAGCTTTTCCCCGGTTGTATTCGGCAATCAACTCACCGCCGATTCGGCTGGTCTCGATACCCGCATCTTCCACCGCCTTGATGGAATTTTCTGCCCGGACGCGTGTATCATAATGCCAGGTGAACCCCAATAGCATAATGTAATCCAACTTTCCGTTTCCGTTCCGATCAGCTTCCGGATGTTCTTTCCAATACTTGGCTACCGCTTCACCCATAATTGTCCCCGACTGAGTCGCACGAGAAGTAACCAAGTAAAGATTCTCATAATTGGCAAAATCCTCATCAGACGGCGAATCGGTATTCGCAAAAATCGTTGTCACGCCTTCGGCTTTAGCCTGCTCGCAGATTTCGCTGATGGCATTGGTATTAATATTGTTCAAAACGAGGTATTTTACACCCTGAGCGAACATATTATTGATATTGTTGGTTTGAGTTGCAACATCATTATTCGAATCGGCATCGGTTATTTCGATCGTGCCGTCCGCTTTGGCAACATTCAGCAAGGATTGTCGGGCATTCTGTATAAATGTATCGGCAAAGTTATACCAGATAACCCCGGCTAAGGGTTTATCCGCAGCGCTGATAGCGCTGACAGCAGAAAACAGCATTACAACAACCAGTAACAGCAACAATGACTTTTTCATATCTTTCCTTCCTATCTACGTTATATCAATTAGTTACGAAATAACATTGCGTAACATAATTGCATTATAATTACTTTGTAAACTTGGATTAGTGATGTTACTCCAATCCTAAATTGATTAAAGTCATATTGTTAGCGCTTGAAATCGACAGGGCGCTCGGAAAGAAATGAACTTAATTAAATCGAATATCAACGTGGATGACCCGCAGCCGTCAGCTGCAAAGCCGAAACAATTAAAGGTCCATAACCGCAAAATTGTAATGAGCGCCTTTCAGAACGCGACGCCTCACTCGATCATTGACATTTCTCAACAAACAGGTGTCAGCCGGCAGACAGTCGCAAAAGCATTGGATCATTTTCTTAAACTGGGGATTGTCGAAATTTGCGGGAAAGGGGATTCAACCGATAACGGAGGGAAAAAACCCAACATTTATCAGCTTTCATCCGTCCCGAAGTTCCTGGTAGTCCATCTGCATGAATATTACATCGAACTGTTTGACCTGAACTGTAATCTGATCGGCCGTCAGGATCTTAACCCTTTAGATGACTCGCCGCATGATTTTGATTATTATCTGAATGCCGTCCGCAGAATGGCGGATGACCTATTCGAACAACATGAAATCGACGAAAATGACCTATACGGGGTGGTCGCGATTACACCGGGTCCGGTTATCGATCATGCCTTCGTCCACCGAAATCCGTTCTGCTCTGAATGGGGTTTTGATATTCCCGTCAAAGAAAAACTTGAAGCGGCTTTTCCGACGGCAAAGTGCGTTTTTGCCGATAACATCGGGAAACTGGCCGGATTGGGTTCCATAACCGCTAACCTCGAATTTTGTTCCACCAAACGCGTCGTGACCGTTTACACTGCAAAAGGGATCAACGGCTGCTTTTTTGATCACGGTCAGATGATTGAAGGCAGTAATTCAATCATCGGAGAATTCGGACATATGATTTTAAAGCCCGATTATCCCGTAAGTTGTATATGCGGGAAACATGGTTGCTTCGAAAGTATTGTGAAACCCGAATCGATCCGTTCTCGATTAAAACAGGGGGAAGATCTTGATTCTTTTCTTTCCTTTGTTCAAAAACCGTTGAAAGAAATTATGTTTGATGATGTCGTGAAAGGTTTCGAAAAAGGATTTGCTTGCTGCCAAAGCGAATTAAAAACATTGGCAGCTTGTTTCGGACAAGCTTTTCTGAATATCTCGCTGGTATATGACCCTGATGTTTTCATCATTGAAGGTTTCTTTTCCGGTTTTAATGATGCTTTTGAAACGGAATTATATAACTATCTTTCCGATTTTTCTTTGCTGACTCCGGATCGTTATTTCCGAATCGTTTCCGATCCGCAGCCTCTCCCAAAACTTGAAGTCGCCGGGGCCATCACCGCCCTGAAAGAATATTTCTTTTCCGACGATTTGCTCTATGTTTGATAAGGGTTTTCTGAAGCGATAAATTCCCGCAACGGATCGTCAAAGGAAAAACCGATTGAATCACCCGGAACAAATAGGGTCGGTTCCGGTTGCTTTGCATCGCCCCGTTCTTTTAATGGAGTGTCTGTATTTTCAATCGAATACCCCTAATAAATAGAGATTTATCTTCGAAGATGATATTGATTCATCCGCCAAAATGTGTTTGCATTCCGCTTTTTGCTGTTTGAGAAATAAGAAATCAGAGATTACAATACACTTACGTACATCAAATTGACCATCGGAAGAAACAGGATAATCAAAAATGGAAAAATACACTGAGGAACCGACCTTGGATCTGAAATATTTGGATTTGTTGGCTGAAAAATATCCGAATATACAAGAAGCCTCGACTGAAATCATCAACTACCAGGCACTGCTCCAATTGCCCAAGGGAACGGAACATTTTATGAGTGACCTGCACGGAGAATATGAAGCATTTATTCATATAATGAATAACGCATCGGGAGAAATTCGAAAAAAAGTGGATTCTCTCTATGGGAAAATGCTGACCTCGGCGGAAAGAGCCCAACTTTCCACACTGATTTATTATCCCGAAGAGAAGCTCAAGGAAATAAAAAACAATCAAGAGATCAATATTAATGAATGGTATATGATCACGATTCATCAGTTGATTGAAATTGCCCATTTGGTATCGATTAAATATTCACGCAACAAAGTCCGTAAATCTCTGCCACCGGAATATGCCTTTATTATTAACGAACTGATCAACGCCGAAAATACATCCCGCGAAGAATACTATGAAAGTATTATTTCGACCATTATCGAAATCGGTAAAGCGGAAGATTTCATTGTCGCTTTTTCGACCGTTATAAAACGTCTTATCGTAGATCAGCTCCATATCGTTGGCGATATTTTTGATCGCGGACCGCGACCGGATATCATTATTGATTCGTTGCGTGCCCACCACTCCGTCGATATTCAGTGGGGAAATCATGATGTTTTATGGATGGGAGCCGCATCCGGTTCCGCCGCCTGTATCGCAACTGTTCTGAGTAATTCAATCAAATACGGAAATTTGGATACCTTGGAGACAGCTTACGGCATCAATCTGCGCCCACTGGCATTATTTGCTCAGCAGCAATATAAAGGATCAAAACGCTATGAATTGAAAAGCAACGATGAAATCGGGAATGAAGACTTACGGCTTTTATCCAAAATGTATGAAGCAATTTCGGTTATTTTATTCAAATTGGAAGGTCAGATCATCCTCAGACATCCGGAATACAACATGGATGATTGTCTGTTGTTAAATCATATAAATCGAAAGAAAGGGACAATTTGGATCGCCGGAAAAACGTATCCGATCAAAATCGATGATCTTTTTCCGATGGATGAAGAAAATCCTTATCAATTAACTTCCGATGAGCAATCGGTTTTAGACCAACTGTTTACGACATTTAAAAACAGCTATCGCTTGCAACAGCATATCCGATTCTTATATTCCGCGGGATCCATGTATCTGCAATGCAACAATAATCTTCTGTTTCACGGGTGTATTCCTATGAATCCGGACGGAACTTTTATGAATTTCTGCGTCAACGATGTGAATTATCACGGAAAATCATATTTCGACTATGCAGATAAAATGGCCAGGCAAGCGTATTATGCTCCCGAAGGGAGTAAAGAAAAGAAAGACGGACGGGATTTCCTTTGGTTCTTATGGCGCGGCAGACATTCGCCACTTTTCGGCAGAGATCGTATAACTACCTTCGAACGTTTATATGTCGATGATCCGGAAGCTTGGATTGAAGAAGATAACGCGTATTACAAATTAATCGAAGATCCGGTCATCTGCCGTAAGATATTCGAAGAATTCGGTTTGGATTATGAGACCAGTCATATCATCAACGGACATGTACCGGTCAATGCAATCATGGGTGAATCACCGATTAAAGCCAACGGACGAATAATCGTAATCGACGGCGGTTTTTGCAAAGCCTATCAAAAGAAAACGGGCATCGCAGGCTATACGCTCATTTACGATTCTTATGGGATGCGAATTTCGTCACATGAACCTTTTTTAGGCATTAAAAATGCCATTGAAAATAACAGCGACAT
>JALHEL010000463.1 GCA_022837205.1 Leptolinea sp. | reverse complement strand
AAACGATAGCTGGGTCACCCCGTACCGGTCGCGTAAGTCGATAAAAGTCATGCCTCCCATCTTACGAATTTTGTGTACCCAACCCGAAAGGGTTACCTCTTTATTTACGTCGGCGATTCGTAATTCGCCACAAGTCCTGTTTCTATACATAAATGATTACTCTTTATAGATTGAGTGTCTGAATAAAAAATTACCCGGACAGATATAAAATAGAGTGCAAATGTACATAAAAAATGTACATAAACGAGTTGAAAAAATGTCCACATGGATAAAAATCAAACCAAGTAGCTTAAAAAAGGTAACCGCAAAAATTTCAGTAATTAGTATCTTTGGTATTCGGAACAACATAGCCCTTATATCATCCATTGTTACTTTTGTTGTGAATTGCTTTCAATAATTAGTATCTTTGGTATTCGGAACAACGGGATATCTTCAGTGTCTCCATATGTTTCAGTTGTGAATTGCTTTCAATAATTAGTATCTTTGGTATTCGGAACAACAGTATGTTTTTTAACTCCATCAGAATTTTTGTTGTGAATTGCTTTCAATAATTAGTATCTTTGGTATTCGGAACAACATAGATGATGAAATGAGTATCCTGATTTTAGTTGTGAATTGCTTTCAATAATTAGTATCTTTGGTATTCGGAACAACACTGTAAACCTACATTGTCTATTTCTCTACGTTGTGAATTGCTTTCAATAATTAGTATCTTTGGTATTCGGAACAACCATGTACTCTCGCTCTGTTTTCTATGTATTGTTGTGAATTGCTTTCAATAATTAGTATCTTTGGTATTCGGAACAACCCGGCTGAATCCGAAAGCGTTATCATCACGGTTGTGAATTGCTTTCAATAATTAGTATCTTTGGTATTCGGAACAACAATGAATTTAGCGGTCAGATTGATTTCTACGTTGTGAATTGCTTTCAATAATTAGTATCTTTGGTATTCGGAACAACTGCAGGAAGTTAAGGTTGTTGCCGCTTCCGAGTTGTGAATTGCTTTCAATAATGAATTGCTTTCAATAATTAGTATCTTTGGTATTCGGAACAACTGACAGTAGACTTAAGCTCCTGTAAACGTGGTTGTGAATTGCTTTCAATAATTAGTATCTTTGGTATTCGGAACAACTAAAACAGATAATGGGTTTCCCGAAAAGCTGTTGTGAATTGCTTTCAATAATTAGTATCTTTGGTATTCGGAACAACCATGCGGCTATTGTCGCCCACGAATGCCTCGGTTGTGAATTGCTTTCAATAATTAGTATCTTTGGTATTCGGAACAACCCTCTTCGGTCTCAACAATCTTGTTTGCCTGTTGTGAATTGCTTTCAATAATTAGTATCTTTGGTATTCGGAACAACTAAAGATGTCCGGTTGCTGGAATTGCTCGAGTTGTGAATTGCTTTCAATAATTAGTATCTTTGGTATTCGGAACAACTAATTAGGAAATTTTTATACAATTTTTCGCGTTGTGAATTGCTTTCAATAATTAGTATCTTTGGTATTCGGAACAACCTACATTTGCGAAACAGTACCGTAAAGGTAGTTGTGAATTGCTTTCAATAATTAGTATCTTTGGTATTCGGAACAACCATGGCAATTCAACTCGTGGTATCGTGTGCGTTGTGAATTGCTTTCAATAATTAGTATCTTTGGTATTCGGAACAACATTGCATAATTTTGAAACTATGCCACTTCCGTTGTGAATTGCTTTCAATAATTAGTATCTTTGGTATTCGGAACAACATCTCGGAGATATTGATACCGTTGTCAGCGGTTGTGAATTGCTTTCAATAATTAGTATCTTTGGTATTCGGAACAACTGCCGGCGAGTGCGGATTGAGCATAGACAGGTTGTGAATTGCTTTCAATAATTAGTATCTTTGGTATTCGGAACAACTCTACGACAATAAGGCGGATGTGTATGACAGTTGTGAATTGCTTTCAATAATTAGTATCTTTGGTATTCGGAACAACCATACTTGCTTAACCCATCACACAATACTAGTTGTGAATTGCTTTCAATAATTAGTATCTTTGGTATTCGGAACAACGTTATGGACATGAACATCCCATTAGATGTGTTGTGAATTGCTTTCAATAATTAGTATCTTTGGTATTCGGAACAACAGTTGTGAATTGCTTTCAATAATTAGTATCTTTGGTATTCGGAACAACAAGGAAAGCAGATTAACCTCTTCCGATCATGTTGTGAATTGCTTTCAATAATTAGTATCTTTGGTATTCGGAACAACTTTATTCAAAAGCACATATAACGGATGTTCGTTGTGAATTGCTTTCAATAATTAGTATCTTTGGTATTCGGAACAACAAAAACGAATGATAATGCCGGATGAAGTGAGTTGTGAATTGCTTTCAATAATTAGTATCTTTGGTATTCGGAACAACAACATCAGGGCGTTAAATCCTTCACACCCCGTTGTGAATTGCTTTCAATAATTAGTATCTTTGGTATTCGGAACAACCATATAAAATATTTAACATAAAATAACACGTTGTGAATTGCTTTCAATAATTAGTATCTTTGGTATTCGGAACAACTTCGTCGGTACCATTGCGACAGTATCAGGTGTTGTGAATTGCTTTCAATAATTAGTATCTTTGGTATTCGGAACAACAGGATTCAAATAGATCCTGCAAACTCAGGCGTTGTGAATTGCTTTCAATAATTAGTATCTTTGGTATTCGGAACAACCCGCTTCGTTATACTCCCTCATCCGTTGCGTTGTGAATTGCTTTCAATAATTAGTATCTTTGGTATTCGGAACAACATAAATTTAATGCAAAGATTTATGCGTTAGGTTGTGAATTGCTTTCAATAATTAGTATCTTTGGTATTCGGAACAACTTAAATCCATGTCTCTTGCTGCCGTAATCTGTTGTGAATTGCTTTCAATAATTAGTATCTTTGGTATTCGGAACAACTAAATGATTTACTTAATGAAGCACAGGAGCGTTGTGAATTGCTTTCAATAATTAGTATCTTTGGTATTCGGAACAACTGGTCGGCGCAAATAGGTAGCCATTTAGACGTTGTGAATTGCTTTCAATAATTAGTATCTTTGGTATTCGGAACAACTGGATATGTGTTTTCTGTAGAATATCAGTATGTTATACTCAAATTTGCAATTAAAAAAAGTTGTTGTTCCTATTAAAAAATCCTGCTCAACGAGCGGGATTTTTTATGCTAAAACAATTCCAACTGCTGGTAAGGTGTATGGACTTCTTTCTCTTTTTTCCCGACAAACAGCTCCATACTTCCAAATTGCTTGTCGGTGATACAAAGGATTCCGATTTGTCCGGCTGGCGGGAGAAAGTTTTTTACCCGTTTGATGTGTACTTCTGCATTCTCCCTACTGGCGCAATGACGTAGGTAAATGGAAAACTGAAACATCGTGAAACCATCCTGAATGAGTTTCTTTCGAAAATCGGCATAGATTTTTCGTTCTTTTCTTGTTTCAGTCGGTAAATCGAAAAATACTAAAATCCACATAACTCTATATTCACTTAATCGTTGATATTCACTTAATCGTTGCATAATAAAAAGTAGAGTAGGATGAAATAATTATTCGAAAGATGGATATTTTACCTTTCTAATTTCGCCCGAAAAACACTTGTAAAGCGATGCGGTGGTTTGCCCTACAGCAATCATTAACGGACTTCGCTGATTGTTTATGACCACGTCAAGCACCGGGATATTCAGTAGTTTGACTTTCATGTCCTGCGTTAATTCCGAAATATCAGCTTCTCTTTCAGTCATTTCAAATACTAATTTATCCACAAATGGCCGATACGGCTCCATAATGTCGTCTGCCAAACAATAAGCGTTATACTTATTTCGATGATGAATACCTAATGTGGGTAAAAGTCCGCTTGCAACCAATGAACGGGCTACCACGGCTCGCAAAATGGCATAGCCGTAATTTAGCAGATTGTTAGGCGGAATTCCTTCGCGGTGT
>JALHEL010000462.1 GCA_022837205.1 Leptolinea sp. | reverse complement strand
ACTCTTCCGCGTACCATCAATTTGCCGCGTCCGGTTGCATAAGCGGAGACGAGCTCATTGCGTTCGTCCTCCAAGACGATAATGCCGCCCGTCGGGAAATCGGGTCCGTGAATATAGCGCATCAAATCGTCGGCTGTGATCTCGTCATACTCATTCCATTGATCCAAGAGGTAGACGATCGCATCGACCAATTCCCCCAGGTTATGCGGTGGGATATTGGTCGCCATTCCGACCGCAATTCCGCTGGATCCGTTGAGCAGCAGATTGGGCAAGGCGGAAGGCAGGACAACCGGTTCGTCCAGGGTATCATCAAAATTGCGGGTGAAATCGACCGTGTTTTCATCGATGTCATTCAGCAATTCCATCGAATAAGGGGCCAACCTGGCTTCGGTATAACGCATAGCAGCCGGGGGATCACCGTCAATACTGCCGAAGTTTCCCTGCCCTTCCACCAGTGGATAGCGAATAGTAAAATCTTGAGCCAGCCGTGCCATGGCATCATAGACGGCGGAGTCCCCGTGGGGATGATATTTCCCCAGAACTTCGCCCACAATTCTGGCTGATTTTTTAAATTCGGAATCAGGGCGAATCCCCATGTCATACATCGCATACAAAATCCTGCGTTGAACGGGTTTTAGTCCGTCTCTGGCATCCGGCAAAGCGCGCGAGATAATCACGCTCATCGCGTAATCCAGGTAGGATTGTTGCATTTCATGTTCGATGTCGACTGATTTGATTCCCTGATTGTTCATGCTTTCCTCTGAAAAATAGTATCGAAGGATTCTATTTTATCCCTATTCTCTTCGAAGGGATGAATATTTTATGAGACTTCCGAAGCGGAAGTCGATGCCATTTGATTTTACCTTTGATTCAAAAAAGGATGGAGGAAAGAAACGAATTTGTCAGCGTTTCAAATTTCCATGGTCAAGGGAAATTTGAAATGCAGACACGGAGAAATCTTCAAGAAAAACGATGAAAAAAGAATTTATAATTATTCGAAAGTAAGATTGAGGAAGAGAAGGAATGACGATCATAAACAGAGTAATTTGGATTGTTTTAGACAGTGTGGGGATGGGACCGATGCCGGATTCAAGTCTTTTCGGCGATAAAAACCCCAATACGCTCGGCCATATTGCGGAGAAAATTCCCGGATTTAAATTACCGGTCATGCAATCACTCGGTTTAGGGAATATCGACGGAATGACCGGTTACGAACCGGCTGAACATCCTCTGGGTTCATATGCCCGAATGGCGGAACATTCCGCCGGAAAGGATACGACAATCGGGCATTGGGAGATGGCCGGATTATATATGCCGAAACCGTTTCCGGTATATCCGAACGGATTCAGCCGTGAAATATTGGATGAATTCGAACGCCGTATCGGTCGCGGGACGCTGGGAAATAAACCGGCATCCGGAACTCAAATTATCGCGGAACTGGGAGATGAACATGTCGCAACCGGAAAACCGATCATTTATACATCTGCGGACAG
>JALHEL010000461.1 GCA_022837205.1 Leptolinea sp. | reverse complement strand
GTGCACTTCAATTTTGCTTGTTCATGGCGATTCTCGCTTCTTTCCGAGGTTTTAACGAGCGTGTAAAAAAGATGAATCATTGTGCCGGTACCCTTGCCGTTTCGAAATCAATTGTGGATGCCGGAGAAAAAACCTCTCGGTGGGAGTATAATTCGATCACAAATTTGATCCTCTTGAATTGACAATTGGGTATGAGGTAATTATACTTTTAGAATGGTACCAACGCAAAATTTTGAAAGAATACCGATTTTTTCCTGAACACCTGTCTTTATAAGGCGGGATTTACCCATAAAAAGCGTTAGGATCAGAAATGTACGAAATTTTATTAAAGGATAGTATACATGTCCGATTTGTTGCAAGTCAAAGGCCTTGAAACGCAATTCCGAACCCGGGAAGGGAGTGTTCACGCAGTCAACGGTGTTTCCTTCAATTTGAAAGAAGGAGAAACACTGGGGATTGTCGGCGAAAGCGGGTGCGGAAAAACCGTCTCCATGATGTCTCTATTGGGGTTAATTCCCATGCCTCCCGGGAAAGTCGTCGCCGGCGAAGCCCTGTTTGAAGGAAAAGATCTCCTTAAATTAAGTAACGAAGAGCTACGTCATATTCGCGGAGCCAAAATCAGTGTCGTCTTTCAAGATCCGATGACATCTTTTAATCCGGTTCTGACGATCGGGAAACAAACGGCGGAGCCGTATCAGATTCACCGGAATGCGGGAAAAGAAGAGGCTTATGAGCGGGCGGTGAAGTATTTGGAGATGGTCGGAATACCCAACGCCAAGGAACGATTGAATGACTATCCTCATCAGTTTTCGGGAGGAATGCGCCAACGGGTAATGATCGCGATGGGATTAATCTGCGAACCGCAGATATTAATCGCCGATGAACCGACCACGGCTTTGGATGTGACGATTCAGGCTCAGATTATCGAGTTGATGAAACGGCTGCGAGATGAACTCGGCATGGCAATTATCTGGATCACTCATGATTTGGGGATCATTGCCGGCTTGGCGCATCGGGTAAATGTCATGTACGGCGGCTATATTGTCGAGACGGCTCCGGTTAAGAGTCTGTATAAAGAGCCGCAACATCCGTATACTCTCGGGCTGTTGGGAAGTTTGCCGCGAATGGATGAAATGAGTTATCGCAGGTTGGTTTCCATCGACGGACTGCCGCCGACTTTGCTTGAAAAACCGACTTATTGTCCGTTTGAACCCCGCTGTAAATACGCGGTTGAAAAATGCAGACACAGCAATCCTCAACTGTCACAGGTTGAAGGAGAAGATCACTATGCTGCCTGTTGGGTGAATCCGAAGACTGGGAAGGAGTATTGATGGCGGAAAAAGAAGTTCTCTTAAAAGTGGAGGATCTTTATAAACACTTCCCGATCCATAAAGGGTTATTTTCCGGAAGTCATGAAAAAGTTCATGCGGTTGACGGAATCAGTTTTGAAATTTATAAAGGTGAGACACTCGGATTGGTCGGCGAAAGCGGCTG
>JALHEL010000460.1 GCA_022837205.1 Leptolinea sp. | reverse complement strand
AAAAATAGCTGATCTTGAACTTCGAATTTCTTCTCTCGAAGAGAAATTGAAAGCTTATGAGACCAGAATCACCACACTGGAAAAATTAGCCAGCCTGCCGACGGTCACACCCGCGCCCAAAGGAACTCCCACAGAAACGCCCGTACCCACGCGTACTCCGAATCCGACCGGATATGAATGTTCAACCGAACTCCTCAGCCCATATTATTACGGGCAGTTCAACCCGGGCTCCGAATTTATGTTCCAGGTTCGAATTACCAACACCGGTTCCAAGACTTGGGGAAATGATGTCACAATTAAATATTCGGACGGTTTGAAGGCGGAAGTCGAAGAACATTATGCTTATGCGCTGCCGGTAGCCTCGGTCGCGCCGGATGAATCCATTGAGATCAGCATTCCGATGAAGGCTCCCACGGAAAAGAAAAATGACGGGAAATATCAATCCTATTATGTTCTGAATAACGGAAAAGAAGATTTTTGCGAATTCAGTTATAGTATATACGTTCCGTAAGCATTCGTACGATCCGACGAATCATAAAAGGGAAATGTTCTTATCATTTCCCTTTTATGATTCGTTTAATTCAACGCACCGACAAAAAGCTGATCTTGAGATGCCCACACCACCTGGAATTGACCGATAAATCCAAAAGCAGTAACCACCTTTCCGTCCCCGTCTCCTTCAAAGCGATCCGGTACGAGATTACGAATCAAATTTAATTTGATTGTGGTATTCAAAAGCGATTGATTCTCTCGATCCATCAAATAAATTGACGTATCCGGAGAACGATTCATGTTTATTTGAAAAACGTGCTTTTTTGTCAGATCAATGCTTTGCGAATCGTTATAAAATGTCAGCGTATCCACATAAGAACAGAGAGGCGAATAACCCGTATAATCACAGAATATGAGTGTTCCATTTTGCCTGAGCAAATAAGAATACTGTTCATAAATCACAAAATCGACGATATCCTTTAACGCCGGTCCATCGGCGCCGAAATAAGAAGATGTCTCAGGATCAAAATCACTCTTGCCGAGATAAGGAACTTTCCAAACGGAATTATTCTTGGCGTCCAAAATAAATAATGTTCGATCGGTAAAATAAACCGCATCGACACCCAGCCAACCGATCCCCGGGCTTTCCAATTTTTGGGCGGTCTTTTCGCCGACCGAAGGACAATAAAGTAATTGTGCGTTATTATCGATTCCCATAACGACGCGCTCGCTTCCGCTTTCGGCGGGAAGAATCACAAAATCAACCAATTTTCCCACAGAAATTTGTTCATCCGAATCCGATTCCCGACTCGATTGATAAGTTCCCGGTGTGCACGAAAACGACGAATCCAAAGAGAGGCCGTTGTTCAGGATATTCAGACGAAAAATGCTGCCCGTAGCGGCATCCAAAGCGTATAAGAATTGATTTGTGCTGTCAAGTTTTACCAGATTCGTTCCTTTCGGAAGTGGACTTTGCAACGCATAGTGGTACGGAATCAGTATT
>JALHEL010000058.1 GCA_022837205.1 Leptolinea sp. | reverse complement strand
ACTGAAAGGGATGGAGTTTGACGGTGAAAGAATCTTAAATTATCGTCAGGCGATTCTCCAAACCAAATTGCCGAATTCCGTTGTAATTATCGGCGGCGGTGCGATCGGCGTGGAATTTGCCACGATATGGAGCGCGTACGGTTCCGCTGTTACCGTCGTGGAAATGCAACCGAATTTACTGCCGAATGAAGATCCGGAAGCCGGGCGTGAATTGGAACGATCTTTCAAAAAACAAGGAATCGATGTAAAAACAGGCACCCGCTTGAAATCGATCGAAAAAGTCTCCGATGGCGTGATGATTCATTTGATCAATGAAAAAGGTGAAAGCGAAGTGTCGGCACAACAGGTTTTGATTGCTGTCGGATTTCGACCGAATCCCGCCGAGCTCAATCTGGAAGCCGCCGGAGTAAAAACCACCGAACGGGGATGGATTGATTGCGATCCGTTCGGAAAAACCGCTGCGGATCACATCTATGCCGTCGGAGATATTACCGGGAAAATCTTACTGGCGCATTCCGCCATGACAATGGGAAGAATCGCCGCGGAACAAATCGGCGGTCTTATAACCGAACCGTTGAATTTGGATTTGGTTCCGCATTGCACCTTCAGCTTCCCGCAAGTGGCATCTTTCGGATTGACGGAAGCTTCCGCTGATGCGAGAAAGATTAAAATCAAAGCGGGAAAATCCGCCTTCCTCGCAAACGGAAAAGCACTCGGTATGAATGAAAATGAAGGCTGGATTAAATTGATTTGCGATGCGACCGATCATCGAATTCTGGGTGCGACGATGATCGGTGCGGAAGTGTGCGAATTGTTGCCCGAATTAACCCTTGCGGCGACAAAGCAATTGACAGCAGAAGATATTCTTATGAATATCCATGCTCATCCCACTTTAAGCGAAGGAATCGCGGAGGCTGCCGGGAATTTGCTGATATGATTAAGAAAGGGATTGACTGAGTTTTAGAAAGAGGAACAATAAATGAGGCCTGAAATATCAGTTTTATCGATTATTTTGATTATCGAAGCGGTTTGGTGGCTGGTTTGGATTTTATTGGCTCTGATCAGAAAAAAGTTTTCTGTTTTCGCCGCTCTTTTGGGAACATTATTGATTTGGGGACTGTCCGGGCTTTTCTTGGTCAGTTCTGTCCCCGAAGAGGGACCTATGACCGGCCAATTGGTCGGATTGGTGATTTTAGCCATTATTCCGTTTATCATGCTGCCGCCGATGGTGGTGATCATAAACGAATATCAGCGAGGTGTCCTTTTCCGGCTCGGTCGGTTAATGGCAACCCTTGAACCCGGATTGAATATCATTTTCCCGTTTGGAATCGATCGGGTTGTGAAAATAGACTTGCGAACGTTTACGATTGACGTCTCAAAACAGGAGGTAATTACCAAGGACAACGTGCCGGTATTGGTGGATGCCGTAGTCTATTTCAACGTATTTGATCCCATTTTATCCGTTACGAAAGTTGCCAATTATACTTTGAGCACCACTTTGCTCGGTCAGACCTCCTTACGGTCGGTATTGGGGCAACATGAACTGGATGAAATCCTTTCCAAACGAACCGAACTCAATGAAGTTTTGCGAAAACTGTTGGACGAGGATACCGATCCATGGGGAATCAAGATTTCTGCTGTTGAGATTAAAAGTATTGAATTGCCGGATACCATGAAACGGGCAATGGCAAAACAAGCGGAAGCGGAGCGCGAACGCCGGGCAAAAATTATTGCGGCCGATGGCGAATTTCAGGCGGCTCAAAAGCTTCTGGACGCGGCTTCCGTGATCTCAAAGGATCCGGCGACTTTGCAACTGCGCTACTTGCAAACTCTCAATGAAATCGCGGTTGAAAGGAATTCAACAATCCTGTTCCCGCTCCCGATGGAATTGTTAAAGGCGTTCGGTAATAAACAAGCTCCCGAATAAGCAAAGCGCAAAAGATTTAATCTCGAAGAATAACAAAGATCCGGAAAAATTTCCGGATCTTTGTTAAATCATTTGCTCCCGTTCGATTTTATTTGGAAACGTTAAAACGGATATTCAAAATATCGCCATCTTTTACGATATAGTCTTTTCCCTCCAACCTCAGTTTCCCTTTGGCTTTTGCCTCGTTCATGCCGCCTAATTCAATTAAATCATCGTATGCAATGACCTCAGCCCGAATAAAGCCTTTTTGCAGATCCGTATGAATCACACCTGCGGCTTCCGGCGCCGTAGCTCCGCGGCGTACCGTCCATGCTCGGCACTCATCCGCTCCGGCTGTAAAAAAAGACAATTGCCCCAACAATTCATAGGAAAGCCTGATCACCCGATTCAGTCCCAATTCGGAAATATGATAATCTTCCATAAACATCGCGGCATCCTCAGGGGAAAGCTGGGCTAATTCCATTTCGATTTGTCCCCGAATCGATTCGACTTTGCTCTGTTTATAAGGATAATCAATCCGCGGAACTTCCTGGGTTTCATCCAAATTCAAAAGAATCAATACCGGTTTTCGTGACAGTAATCCGAAACCGGAAATCGCTTTTTCTTCTTCGGCGGTCAGATCCAATTCCCGTAAAGGTTTTTCCTCGGCCAGGCAGGCATGCAATTTTTCGAATAATTCAATCTCTCGATCGATGACTGCTTTTTCCCTGCCGCCGCCTTTTCTTTTCTCATCCGTCAATCGTTCCAGTTTCTTTTCGACGGAAATCAGATCGTTTAATAAAAAATCCCCGTCCAATGTCTGAATATCTCGTATCGGATCAATACTTCCGGCGGGATGAGGTACCTGATCATTGGTAAAACAACGTACGACATGAATAAATCCGTCCATTTGTGCCAATTTGTTTAACAATTCACCGGATATTCCGCTCTTGGCGGAGCTTCCGTCCAATCCGGCGATATCCGCATAGTTCACTTTGGCATAAATTGTCTTTTTCGGATGAAACATCTTTGCCAGTACGTCGACTCTCTCATCGGGGACATCAACGACCGCATCATGAATTTCTATTTTCCCCGTAGCGGTTCCTACCGGAAAACTGCCCCGGGTTAATGCATTAAATAAAGTGGTTTTTCCACTTTGAGGCAGACCGACAATTCCAAGTCGCATGTAAGATCTCCTTGACCACAGTTAATTTTGTGGGTAGAATTGAAGAACTTCAGCCGAAGTGGCGGAACTGGCAGACGCGCACGACTCAAAATCGTGTACCTTGTGTATGTGGGTTCGATTCCCACCTTCGGCACAAAAATTATAACATACCCTCCGTCGAAAAATTCGACGGAGGGTTTTTGTTCCGAACTCCTTACGGTAATATGCTAAAATTGAGCCAACGGATGTTAACTGTCGAAATAAAAGTCGGTACAGAATAAAGTCAAGATCACACAACCGGAAATGCTCTCCGCTTGAACGAATTTTCTATTGCGGATTTTCGGATTTTCAATCGGATTAATTCATATTTCCGAAAAGACGTCCCCTGTTTTTTCCCGATTGATATGTACCGAATATCAGGCTCTTCCTTAACATTCGAATTACGAAGTGAATATGCTATACTTTTATCAGTACATAAATTGCAGATTCGTTCGATCGAGAGGAGAAAAACTATGAATCCATCAAGGTTTGGACTGATTCTCATCATTGCTACCCTGCTGATTTATGGACTCTGCTTATTTCTGAGAAATAAGATAAAGTTGCTTCCTCTTTACAAGAATGATTCAAATTCTAAAAAACTTCAGCTCAGTCTTTCTCGCAGTATAGAAGAAGGAAAGCCGATTCATTTGGATGTTCTCAATCGAGACGAATCACAATTGATCGCCCCGTCCGCTTTGGTTGCCATAAATACCTCGGAACAACTTGCAAACCGTTTTGCCGCATCCGATGAACCGCCGTTCGTAACCAATAATTCCGGCTTGGTTCATGCGCTTACAAAAGATGCGGTAAAAATGGGATATCGACAAGCGGATCTCGAAAATGAATTTTCCGCGGCTTCCCTCGATTTTGCCGGATTTGATTCTCTTTCCCATCAAACAACGATGCTTGGTCTTCTGGAAGAGACACCCTATGCTATGCACTTGAACATCGGATCCGGAGGTCCGGAAATTGCATTGCAAGATCTGATGTTTCAAAACGAAGAAGAAATTTATATCGCCGGAGACAGTTTACTCGGTCAGGCAACCGGGCTGGCAACAGCGGATGACGTATTCATCGGGGAACAGCTATACGAACTCCCCGTTGTAACACAGCCTGAAAGGAAGGAAGCTACTCCGGATGTCGGACTGTTGGTGATGGATATCCTGCGATATGGCTTTATTGTCGCACTCGGAATCGGCGCTTTAATGATCTTGTTGGTATAAAAGGCATTAATTCATGGATTTATCTTCAAAAAACAAACGGTTAACGGTTCTTGCAGGGCTCATCGGTATTTTCTTTCTGATTTCCGCCTATTCTGACCAGCCGGCTGTCCGAACCGCTCGAACCATGCTGATTCATTGGGCAAGTTTGGTGGCGGCCGTTCTGCTTTTTATCGCAATTATCGATTTTGTTATCGCTCGCATTCGCGGAATCAAAGACCATACGGGATCTTTCATCTACAATTTGATCAGTTTATTGATCTTCTTGATTGTCTTCTTTTACGGCTTTTCGAATCAAGCCGGCGCATCTTCCGTTCAGTCGACTGTTTTTATGATTCAATCCTCGGTTGAATCCGTTATGACCGGCCTTATTTGTTTGGTAATGATTTACGGAATTTATCGGGTAGCGCGATCACAAAGAAGCTTATTAAAGAGTTCTTTTTTATTCAGTACAATCTTTTTCCTTGTTTTATATAGCGGATTCTTTTCTTTTTTGAAATTACCGGCGTTCTTGTCAAAAATAATAGATTTTATTCGAATATTGCCCGTCGGCGGGCTTTACGGTTTACTGATCGGTATTGCCATCGGTGCACTGGTGACGGGAATTCGGGTATTGTTTTTCGGTGATCACCCCTATCAAGGACATAAATCATGAGAACTTTCAAATGTCCGATCTGCGGTTCATCAAACGAGGAAAATGCGAAATCTTGCGCAGTCTGCCTGGTTAACTTCAGTCAACTGCCCAAAGATCTCCAATTGCAAATTCAACACGAATTGGAGAATCAACAGGAAGCCGTTCCACTTCAGGAAGATGAAAAAAATGACCGGCAAAATGAAGTGCCGGACTGGCTTCGGAGACGGATTCGACCCCAATCCGATGAAAAAGAAAATAAATCCTTTGATAATTATTTGGATTTAATTTTTCATAAAAGCGTAGAGGAAAACCAATCGTCCGCGGATTTAAACGAGAAAAGCGAAGGGGATTCTTTTCCGTTCACCCAAGAAGATTTCGAAGCGCTGGAAATCAAAGAAGACGGTGTACCGCAAGAGACAGAACTTTCACCCGAAATCGAGGAATCACTCTCGGACTTTTCCTCCGTCCGTCCCGCCCAAAAATGGGATGAGGCATCATCCGATAACGAAATTGTCGACGGCAAAAAAATCGTACCTTCCGATTCCGAAAATGAATTCGTTGATTTTTCAAAAAGCAGACCCGCTAAAAAGTGGGAGGATTTAACACCGGTTCCGAACGAAAAAATCGGTATCTCCGGGAAAAGAGATACGACGCATCCGGAATCGTTTGAATCTGCGAAATTCGTTTCGGAACAAAAAAGGGACAAGACGCCTCTGGCCGATCAAAAGAACGAAAATATCAAAATTAATTCTCTGCCGGAGGAATCTTTTGTCGATTTTTCCGTAGTCCGTCCGCAACAAAAATGGGATTCGGGACAGGAAAGTGATGCCCCTTCCGTATTCAGTGTTGATGAATCGAGTCATGATGTTTTTCGGGATGAACAATTAACTTTTTTTGAGAATAAATCCGCCGAGCCACAGGACGTAAATTCCGAATTGACAGAGGAAGAAGCCCTTTATGCCGATTTCTCGGTTAATCGCCCCGAAAAAAAATGGGACGACGGAAACGAACTTAATTCTCCTACGGCTGATTCTTCGTCCTCGCTTGAAACAACGGAAACAGTTTCAAACAAGCAACCGTTTTCGGTGATGGAGAATGAGAACTCCGCCGGCAAAAATGCGGTTTCTGAGGAAGCCGGTCTGGTGGATTCATTTTTAAGACAAATAGCTGCCGGTACGGAAACGCCGCAGGAACCCATTCAAGAATCCGCTGTGATGACTTCACCCGAATGGGTTACACCGCCCGAACCGGCTCCGCAGCCGTCTTCCGGCACAGATGAAGAGTTGGAATTTTTAATGGAGAACCCGGCGCCGTCCGCCGCAGAAGTCCGAGAAGAAGCGGTAACCGGACAGAATCAAGAAGAACCATCCGTCTCCGAATCCGTTCCGGAAGAGCCTGAGCCACCCGTTTCCTCTGAAGGGTGGACACAGGACGAAATCGTTCCCGATGAATTGGAATTTGAAGAAGACGATTTGGATGAGGTCCCGTGGAATTTATTTGAAACCGGTGAAATGTCTTTACCCGGGCTTGAACCGGCCGAGATAGCCTACAAACCTTTCTCCAAATCGAGCATACAAGAAGGAAAAAACAATCAAGATTATCAACAAAGAATGGTTATGACCATTCTGGATAAGATCTTCCAAATCGAAGGTTTAAATAAACCGTTCGTTAAAAATCAAAACCGCGGAACTCGGAAAAATACACAATTTTTGATCGGATTGATCATGATTCTGGGTATTCTTGCCATTTTATTTACCGGTATAACCGATTCCATCCCATTGAATCCGCCCAATCCGGAGTCTTTCCCCAATTTGGTGACTTTTAATCGGGAGGTGGACAAACTGACAAACAATGATCATGTTTTGGTCGTCGTCGATTACATTCCCGGCTTTGAAAACGAGATGAACGAACCGGTTACCGCACTGTTGAAAAATATCACCGATAAAAAGGCGCGGATCAGCCTCGTGACGACCAATCTTTCTTCGGCGGCTGTCACGGCAAAGCTGAAAGCGGAAATCGATCCGACCGGGATCGAGGATATCGGCTACCGGACCGGCGGTGTTTTGGCGATCCAATCCGTCCTGCAAAATGATCTCTCTCCTTACACAACCGTTTATTTGGTCAGTTCCGGATTTGAATCGGCAAGAACCTGGCTGGAGCAAATCGCTTCGATGTCCGTTCCGTTGCCCGTCAATGTCATCGCGTCGACGCAGTTGGAATCTTTATTGCAGCCCTATTACGAAAGCAAGTTGATCAACAGTTATCTGACCGGGAAGATGGAGAAGGAAATTTTCAGCGGCTTCACTTTCGATGATCCGATCCGAAATCGCCGATTATTCGCTCTTTGGTTTTTAATTTTCACTTTAATCCTGGCATTCCTCGCAGGAAATGTTCAACGAACACCGTATCATACAATCATTGTCGAAGAAAAACCAAAATCGCGACCGCCGAAACCGTCGACATCGGACAAAACAGAAAACAAAATCGATAAAGGAATCAAAAATGACATCGCCTTCTGATTTCACCGTTCTGCTCATCGGATTCCTTTTATCCGTTTTTACTTTCAGCCTGATACTGGGTGACAACTGGTTGTTTCGCCTTTCTTCCGCCGTATTGTCTGGGACGTTGGCAGGCTATCTGATTAACGTATTGATCGAAAAAATTTTCATTCCATCGATCGTAAATCCATTAATGGAACCGAACGTCGATTGGAAAAACCAAGCGCTGGCCGTCGTTGTAATCATATCTGCCGTATTTCTGTTTTTGAAGTATTATTTCCGCTCCCCCGCGGGCGGAAATGCGATTTTGGCAGTTTTGTTATGCAGCGCGGCTGCCATAACCATTCTCGGAATTGTTAACGGAACCCTTATCAATCTTTATCGCGGCTTGATCGCTCGTTTTCTTCCCGGTGCAGAAATGAGTTCCGCAAATATATACTGGGTAAAAACAGGGATAATTACTTTGGGTGTCATTTCTTCGTTAATTTATACCCAACACTATGCTTTCGGCAAAAAAAACGGAAAGGAAATCAGTCGACAAAGGAATACCGTTTTCTTTTTCAGAACCTTGGGAGAAGTTTTTATCGGAATAGCGATGGGTGCCGTTTTCGCAGGCTGTTGCGTGTTTGCTTATTTGATCGGATGGATGATCAATATAGTTTTATCGGGGCGGCATCCGCTACAACTTCCGGAGATATAACAAATCAGTTTGAATATCTGAACGTGATCCAAGCGGTTGAAAAGTTGGAACATGCCACCAAACGAAAGATTTTGGACCGTAATCAGAATATTGTGATGCCGGCTACTCTCGACCATTCTGGCATTGATCAAGTCGCGGTTTCTTATACGTGCATTCCCGATCCGCGTATCGCTGTTATGGGTCTCACACATGCGGGAAGCCTGCAAAATGTTTATGATTTGCTTTCGAAAGTCGGAGTGAAGCCGGTTGCGGAAATTTGTGCCGAAGACGGTAAAACCGTTTGTGAAAACTTAGACCTGTTCTTGCGTACCGCACCTCGGATTGTCATTGTCAGCGGCGGAACGGAACAAGGCGCAGAAATCGGTATATACCGCTTGGGCGAAATCCTGATGCTGGCATGCAGAAGTTTGCCGAAAGAACAACGCCCGATCATCCTCTATGCGGGGAATTCAGCTGCGAAAAAACAAATGGAACGGGTCTTTTCACAGATCACCGATATCTCATTTTCGACCAATGTGCTGGAATCCGGCTCCGGTGTTCAACCGACGCTTAACGGCTTGATCAATGTATTGAGAAAAGATTTGGAATCACGTGCGCCCGGTTTTCGGATTCTACGGGAAAAAACCAAGTGCTCCGTCATTCCGGGAGAATTCGCTTTCGGACGAACGATCCGTTTAATGAGCCGGTTGATTCGTCAAAACCGGCACATCTTAGGAATTGATATCGGTGCGCATCAAACGATTTTGGCCGATGCGGTTAACCTGGCTCTCTCGTTACACACTCTTCCGCTGGGCATCGGGAATAACATCGGAAATCTCTTGAACGAATATACACCGTCCGATTTGCAATCGTGGATCAGTTTTCAAATCAAAAGCGCCGAGATTCAAGATTATATCCTGAATAAAAGTTATTATCCCGATCTGATCCCCGCCAACAAATATTCGGCGGAAATCGAACTGGCTTTAGCCCGCGCAATTGTTATGAAGGGTATTGAGAATGAATCCCTGAGCGCCATGCTTTCTGACGGATCGTTGGCGATGGTATTTCTCAGCGGCGCGGTCTTACGCAATGTCGAAGACCCCGGAGAGGCATTACTGTTTGCTATGGATAGCTTGGCACCCGTAGGAATGGTCGATTATCTGCTTGATATGAACGGGCTATCGGGTGCGATTGGTACGCTGGCGCACTTGAATCCTGTGTTAGCTTCCCAAATCATGAGCACATCCGCCTACCTCAATCTTGGAAAAGTCATTCGTCCTTCCGTACGGGGTGAACCGCCGGGCAAATCCATAATGACTGTTTCCGTCCGTGATGATGCCGGAAATACACGAAAATATGACATTCCCTTTAATCGAATTTATCGGATTCCGCTGGAATACGGAAAAAACTATGAATTGGAATGGACAAAAATATCACATAACGTCACTGTTCCGGGTGTTAAGACCTGGGCTCCCGCCGGTTTTAAAAGCGGCTGTTTCGGGTTAGTTTTCGATACTCGGGAAGAAAAAGACGGGAAAATTAAACTGCCGAAAGAGAAAGCCGCCCGTGACAAGAAACTCCAATCGTGGCGGACCGAACTGGGTCCCTGGCTGGTTAAACAGGAGGAAGAAAGCCATGCCTGAGGAAGCGGTTCATATAATCTCATCCGGTACGGTGCGCTGTGCCCGATTGCTTTCCGAAGACGGCACCGTTGTGGTATTCAAGGGGCAAATGGCCGATCCGACAACCCAAATCGCCTTCAGAAAAATTTGGAGCCGACATTTTTCTCTCAATATTCTGGATGCATTGGATTTAGATCCGGCGGATAACATTCGTGAGTTTTTGACGATTAAGGAAGGGGATTTTGTATCCGTCGGAGAACAAATCGCGAAACGGGAAGGCAGAAGGAAATTATCCGTCACAGCGAAGGCATCCGGTCGTTTTTTGGGAATTTCCGCGAATCGATTGATCTTTGAAAGCGATCCCGTTGACATCGAATCGCGGGTTGCGGGATTCCCGGGTGTGGTGACGGATATCGTCAATAATCGGGGAGCTTACCTTGAAACAAGCGGAAGTTATATTAAGGGTTTGTGGGGAAACGGGAAATGCGGACAGGGCATTCTTCTTTCCATCGATATGGAAAAAAATAACGGCATTTTTGATTTGGACAGCATCTCCGTGGACCTTGCCGGAGCTGTCGTTTTTGCGAATACCTGCACCGATGCGAATGTTTTAAAAACTGCCGCTAAAATGACCCCCGGCGGACTGATTTTCGGATCGTTACCGTCCTATTTGTTACCGGTTGCGGTAAGCCTGCCTTTCCCGATTATCGTAACGGATTGGATCGGAACCGGGAAAATAAGCAACCCCGTCCACCTCACGCTGGGAGAAAATATCATTAAATTTGCTTATTTATATTCGGACAACAACGCCTCGGGAAAGTTGATTCGACCGGAAATCATCATACCGCAGGATGAATATATTCCGGAAAAGGAAAACCCGCTCAATCATTTGGGAATCGGATCGCAAGTTCGAATTATCGAGGGTTTTTATGGCGGAGAGTTGGGAATCGTGGTTGACATTCTGCCGGGAAACGATGAGAATTCAGATAATACGGAAATCGCACCGGATCAGGTGAAAATCTGCATTGATGAAGAGACATATGTTACTTTGCCGAAAAACAATGTCGAAGTAATCAATTTGAAAAGTTAGAAAAGGGGATCCTCATGCTGGATTTCGACGATAAGGAATTATTGGAAGGCTTTGAAGAAGAGTTCAAAAAGAAGAAACGCAACAAGCGATCGGGGAACAGATTCCCGTCATGGATCATTATCGCTATAATCCTTGTCGCCGGTGTTTTCTTCTTTTTATATAAAAAACCGGACACCGTGAAGGTCCAAACAAACAAAACCCCGACAGTTGAATTAACAGAAGGTCAACAATCCCCTATTCAGACTCGGCAGATAAGCAGCTCAACCGTTTTATCCGCGGAAGAAGGAAAAACGATCGAAACGGTTTCTACCGCCCGGATTAAGGGATCTTCCGACAAGTTGACTCCGACACCGTCTATTTCGATGCCATCTGAGGAATCGAAAAAACTCACAGCCGGTACCGATATCGCCTTAATGGGTTCCGCCTTGGTTCAAAGCACCGAGACGGTTGTTCATAATACGACTTCAGGTCAATTGACAATTGCCGATACGGCGATCCCCGTCGTTTCGGCTCCCGCGATTCGGGATTCGCAGCCGGCGGAAAATGCGACCGGTGTAATAAAAGAAACGGAGCGTTCTGAAATTACCGCAGAAAAGACCGAATCTTTGAAAATCACCTCGACAACAGGGGTGGAATCTGAAAAAGCGACTTACAATTTGAATTTTTTCCAGAAGATTCTGTTTTTCCTGAATCCGAACTGGGTTTCTGTTCCTTCGGTAACTCCCACTGTCGCCGAACCGCTGAAAATTACCGAAGAAAATCCGTTTTTGAATGAATCCACATCTGAAACGCTTGTAACTCCGGAACACCCTGAAGTCCGGGGCTCGGAAAGCCCTGAAATAACCGAAGCCGGCAATTTGGAAACAGATCTCACTGGCACACCGATCGCTGAAACGGTTGTCCCGAAAGAAGTGAATACGCAGGAATTTTCACAGTCAATGACTGTTCTGCCTGAAAAAGAGAGAAGAGAATCCGTGACAGGCACAAACATTTCGGTTTCGATCGAGAACTTTGTTGAAGGGACACCCGAACTGACACGGACTCCTGCTCCGCTGATGCCCTCGTCGATTTCCGCTCAGCCGGCCGCAAAAAACGCGGATACCCTCGTCCCGACCCATATACAAGCAGGTTCCGGCCGAACTGTCGCCACTGCCGGTTCCGGCGGTTATTTGGGCGGAACAATCGTTGTGCCGGTCATTTCGTCGAATGATCAATCCGCCATTGAAAACCCGATTGTCTC
>JALHEL010000459.1 GCA_022837205.1 Leptolinea sp. | reverse complement strand
GTTATTTTCGATTTGTTTTTCCGGCGAATACCGGATGACGGAGGCTTTGCCATTATATGCGGCTTGGAACAAGTCGTCCAATATATTGAAAATTTGCATTTTACCGAAGATGAGCTGGCATATCTGACGAATAAAAAGCTCTTTGATCCGGATTTTATTGATTATTTGCGTCATTTCGAATTTCATTGCGATGTGTGGGCGATACCCGAAGGCACGCCTGTTTTCCCCAACGAGCCTTTAGTCCGGGTTCGGGGTCCGATAATCGAGGCTCAATTAATTGAAACAATGTTACTGGTGACGATCAATCATCAATCCTTGATCGCGACTAAAACGAATCGGATTGTTCGAACTGCTAAAGGGAAAACCGTTCTTGAATTCGGCACTCGCCGAGCCCAGGGATATGATGCCGCCAATTACGGTGCGCGTGCCGCTTATATCGCCGGCGTGGCAGGCTCAGCAAATAACTGGGCGGATATTCACCTCGGCGTACCGGCAAGCGGAACGATGGCACATTCCTGGATTTTGTCTTTCGATTCGGAATATGAGGCTTTTAAAGCTTATGCGAAAAGCTATCCGGATAACTGCAACCTTTTGGTCGACACCTACAATACGCTGAAATCGGGCGTTCCGAATGCCATTCGTGTGGCACATGAAGTACTCGAGCCGATGGGCAAAAGGTTGGTCGGAATTCGCTTGGACAGCGGTGACATCGCTTATTTGTCCAAAAAAGCCAGAAAGATGCTGGATGATGAGGGACTGAAAGATTGTAAAATATTTGCCAGCAATTCGCTGGACGAATATATTATCCGATCATTAAATGTTCAGGGTGCCCGTGTGGATGTTTATGGTGTCGGAGAAAGATTGATAACCGCCAGCAGCGAAGCGATTTTCGGCGGTGTCTATAAGCTGGTGGGTATTTATGACGAAAATGGAAACTTGATTCCAAAAATTAAAATTTCCGATACTTTTGAAAAGATTACAAACCCTTCCTTTAAAGAGATATGGCGCTTATACGAAATCGGCGATAACCATCCTTTGGCGGATGTCATCACATTGGAAGATGAAGTGATCGAAGATAACGTCCCGATTGAAATTTTTGATCCGTTAGATCCGACCAAACGCAAAGTGATTACAAACTTTCATACAAAGAAACTTCTGGTCCCGATTTACGAGAAAGGGAAATTGGTTTATAAGTTACCGACGCTCCAACAGATTCGAAGAAATTGTCAGAAAAATGTCGATGAATTATGGGAAGAAATTCGTCGGTTGGATAATCCGCATACTTATTATGTTGATCTTTCACAAAAGTTGTGGGATTTGAAAACCCAAATGATAAAAGAAGCCCGTATGATTTCTCAATAATTTATGCAGGTGAAACTTAATTTGGATAACGGAAGGGAATGTAAATGGATAAAATTCGAACGGCTGTAATCGGATGCGGAAAAGTGGGAGCCACTCATGCGCTTGCTTATAAAACGCTTCCAAATTCCGAGCTCTGTGCG
>JALHEL010000458.1 GCA_022837205.1 Leptolinea sp. | reverse complement strand
CAAATCAATACCAATCGTCAGATGCGAAAGGTGATTGCTATGACAAAATCCTGAGTTGCAGTACTCAATTTTCAGCAACGAAAAAGAGGCCTTTTTCTCGTTGATTACGAGTAATTCCGACCTCTTTTTCTTTAATGTCTGTCAAAGATGGAAGTAAATTTGGATTTACATCAATGTGAAGATGAAATTACTCAATAAGTAAATCCCAAAGATACTGGTTAACAAAATTCCCTCTTTATGGTTGATTTCGTTTCGGTTTTTATTGTAGGCAAAATAACCAAATATCGCCAACACCGCAATCATTATCGGAAAGTGAACCAGATAAAAACTATTCGGAACCGTTATTCCACCCGGAATCAGCGCAATCGATGCCCCTGTTACCAACAGAATGTTCAGAATATTGGCTCCCATCACATTTCCGATCACCAGTCCGCCATGACCTGTTTTAGCGGCCGAAATGGCGGTTGTCAGTTCAGGCACACTGGTTCCGAAAGATACAATCGTCGCCGAGATAATGATATCTGGCATGCCGATTCTCATTGCTACGATTTCGGCGGAAGCTACCAGAGCAGAGGCACAAAATGCGACGAAAGCAGCCGCTCCCAAAACAAACAGGGCGGTCAAGAATAAATTGGAATGAGATTCCGCCTCTTCAGGGTCCGAAATCTCAATTTCCGGAGACCTTTTTTCCTGTGCAATTAAAAACAGCACATAAAAGGGGACCAAAACCAATAAGACCACACCCATCCATTGAGGAATCGTCCCTTCGCCATTACGAAGTACTCGGGGAATCGTCGGCAAAATCAGAAGCAAGACTACAATATTCAAAATACTTAATTTTTGCGAAGCTTTACGAGTTACCGGGATTGCTCCGAACAGGGCGCCGACACCCAAAACCAAACTGGTGTTAGTAATAATGGAACCGATCGCATTTCCAAGCGCAAATCCGAAATTCCCTCGGAGTGCGGAAATAGTGGAAGCGGAAAATTCCGGTAAGGTAGTCCCAAAAGAAACAATCGTGGCACCGATAACCATTTCCGGAATTTTTAAAATTTTTGAAAGTTTCACCGCATTATCTACCAGAAAATCCGCGGATTTGGATAAAAGAAATAAGGATACCAATAAAATAAGAATAATTAAGACAATATTGAGCGGCAATAATAATTCAAGCATTTGTAAACCTCCCTTGTCAGTGAATTTTTTCCGCTTCCACTCCGTTTCCGGAATAAAAAAATGGGAAGCCTTTATAAAAAGACTTCCCACCCAAAAAGTCCGAATCTTACCGTCATTGCTGTACGGTAACCGTAAAATCCATAAAAATTTTATATTTCGATCAAGAAATTATTTCGTTCTCTTGACAACTGATTTCAGAGACGAAATCTGATCGACCGCTTTCATCCAGCTCGGTCTATTTTATCATAATTTTTTCCGATTTTCGGAAGGTATCGACGATTTTTGATTTTAACATTGAAACCCTTGATCATTTCGAAAAAATTTCGGAATCGA
>JALHEL010000057.1 GCA_022837205.1 Leptolinea sp. | reverse complement strand
GAAGATCGGAATGAATGGCAATCTGATCCGGAGTTCCTCGCATATCCGAGAGGAATTCCCCGTTGATAATCAAATTTCCGGTTTTTTCTCCCTGCTTATCTACAAAACAAAACTTATTTGTATCACCGCCGTTTTCCCGAAATTGCGTTATCAGCCATCCTTCTTGGTTCCCTACAGCTGCGTCCAGTGCCTTTTCAAATACAAGGGTTGTTTCCGGATCATCCCAGGGGAGGAAAACCAACAGAACATCTCCCGATCCGCCGCAGATCATATCCGATTTCGCCGCATCTTCACCATTCAAAATGAAATGAAAAAGATTGCTCTTCTTCGACTGAAAAACCTCCTTGGCAGCCAGAATCGCATTCGCTTCGAGTTTTCCTCCGCCGATTGTACCAATAATCGAAAGATCGGGTTTAATCAACATTTTTGTCCCTGCCGACCGCGGAGAAGAGCCGACATTATCTATGATTGTCGCCATCACCAAATCTTCCCGTCCGGCATGGGCATCGACAATCGCCTGTAATATTTCTCGCATTATTTATCCTTTAAATTGAAATATGAGAACCCCGGTCTGTTTAATCTTCTTCGTTCTTCCGAATGGACAGACATTCATTCAACCAAGTGACGTTTGACCGCAAACTCTCCAATCGAAATTGATAGACCATCCTGAGATAAATGGCATCATCCGGTTGGTTTTTCAAATGAGTGTTTTGTAACTCGATCCATTGATTACAAAGCATAATTTGTTGTTTAATCACTGATTCAAAAATTTGATAAGGTTCATCTTTCAAAAAATAGAGCTTGACCAAAAAATCCGAACGAAGCTCACGCGGTTTTTCAACCGGTCGAACTTTCCAGGCTTGAAAAGCATCTTCGCCTTCTTGCGTCAAGGTATAAATTTTTCGGAAAGGAAACGCGGATCCCTGAGTAATTTCCGATTGGATCAGATTATTTTTTTCCAATTTATCCAAAATCGCATATAACTGGCTCTGATTAAATCGCCAAACGACACTGAATTCTTCTTTTTCTTTGAGCATTTTATCCAAATCGTAAGCATGGATCGGTTGCTTGCGAATGATACCCAACAATAAAAACTCAACGGAAAGCGGATCTTGTTTACGGGACATGGCTGATACTCCTCTTTCTTACCAATTTTATCAAAAATTTGTTCAATTAATAAGGTTTTTTAATATCGATCTATGCAAAATCCTGTTTTATCAACAAAATCCTCAAATTTGAAAATATTATGGTAAAATCATTTTCTGCTGGGTCGAAGGGACAACAGCATTCGATCGAAATCCCGATTTCGTAAATAGTTTAGGGTTCGTATCACAATCGGGAGTCCTGAAGAACAAACGGAAGGAAAGGAAGATAAAAATGGCAAAATGTGAAATATGTGGGAAAACGACTGTATTCGGACACAACAGAAGTTTTTCTCAACGGGCAACCAACCGTGCATTTTATCCCAATTTGCAACGTGTTACCGTTTATGAAAACGGACAGCGTGTCCAGAAGACCCTGTGCACGAAATGCATCCGCACCATGGCAAAATTACCCAAAGAATGATTCGAAACGCAAACTGATCGCTCCAAGCAGATCCGATGACTTGGAGCGATTTTTTATTTAAACCAGTCTCAACAAAGATTTTTTAATTCGCGAATACCTGCGGCATAACCGTTGCTGTTCCGAAAGATGGACGTTCCCGCGACAAAAGTATCGGCACCCGCGGCAAAGCACTGCCCGGCAGTTTCATGGTTGATTCCTCCGTCCACTTGAATTCGGACATTCAATTGTTTTTCATCAATCCATTTACGAATCTTTCGCATTTTTTCCAACATTTCCGGTATGAATTCTTGTCCGCCGAAACCGGGATTAACAGTCATCACCAACACCATGTCAAGAAAAGGCAACAGAGGTTCAACCATTTCCGCAGGTGTTCCGGGGTTTAGCGCAATTGCCGGGCTGGCACCCATTTTACGAATATTTAAGAGAGTGGAATGAATATTCGGATTATTTTCGCAATGGACGGTCAAAATATCCGCTCCGGCTTCAATAAATCGTTCGATATGTTTTTCAGGCTGGACAATCATCAGATGGACATCCAACGGAAGCGTTGTGATCTTTCGAATTCCTTCGATAAACGGGAATCCCAGCGTCAGATTGGGAACAAAAACGCCATCCATGACATCGACGTGAATCCAATCGGTCCCTGATGCGGCTACAGCCTGAACCTCTTCACCCATTCTCATAAAATCGGAGGCTAATATGGAAGCTGAAACAATAATCTCATTTCTCTGCATGGTTATTTTCAATCCTTATTGATGATAGGCTTTTGTAAGTGCTATGAATAGTTCGCCGGCATCCCGATATCGCTCCTGCGGATTTTTACGAATGCATTCCCCGATGATTCGATCGATATCATCGGGAAGATCGGCAATTTCATGCGGCGGCTGCGGTACCCGGTTGCAATGGAAGTCGAGCATTTCTTCGGGATCCTCGCTGTAAAAAGGCAGCTGCCCCGTATATAACTGATAGAGAATAATTCCTATGCTGTAAATATCGGTTGCTTTAACGGGTTGCTCTCCGCTACACTGTTCGGGCGACATATATAACGGGGAAGCCCAAACAACCTCCGGCTTTTGCCAACCGGAATCCTCAGTCGATTCAAGGGCAAAAGCCTCACCGAAATCGATGATTTTCAAATTTCCGCCGGAGGACAATAGAAGATTGAGGGGTTTCAAATCGCAATGAACAATATCCATGGCATGGATAGACCGAACACCGGAAACAAGCTGAAGCGCAATGGATTGTTTGACGGAATCCGTAAATTCAGGCTTCCGATGATATGTTTGCCATAGATTTTCACCCTCCACATATTCCATAACCATACAAGGAGAATTTTCCCGGTCGATTAAATCATATACCTGAACGACATGCGGATCCCTTATCCGAGATTGAAGATAAGCTTCATGAATTATTTTTTGCTGTTGGTATCGATCCTCTCGATGTTCATCATTTAAAACTTTCAGCGCGACTTTTCTTTCACGTTTTTGATCCGTCGCTTCATATATGACCGTGGTAACCCCGTTAGCAAGCATACGAATGATATGAAATTGACTGATCTCATCGGAATCTGTTTTCATTGCTATATAATTATAGCTTGAACAATCTTCATATGCCGGAGAGATATGGCAGACAATCATAAAAACAGAATATTCAATTTATCAACCGGTCTGATATCACTCTGTGTCGCAGCTTTTATCTTTTTGGGAATCATCCTATTAATCGTTAACATCGGCCCGAGCCCCGCCGAAGAGAAAGAAGATGCATTAGCTCAATTAACGGTTATTCCGATGCCTACCATCACTCCGACTTCCGCAATTCCTTCGGAAAAGCCCGATCTCAGCGTCAAATATATATCACCGGAAGGTTTTTCCGTCGGTGCATATGTAAAGATTGAGAACACTCAAGGAGCCGGATTAAAAATCCGACCTGACCCGGGAACCGGCGGAGAAGTCTCTTTCATAGCATCGGAAGGGGATATTTTCATTATTATCGACGGCCCCGATGAACGGAACGGCTATACTTGGTGGAAGCTGCAAGGATTTGAAGATCCGTCCCTGGTCGGTTGGGGGGCATCAAAATTTTTTTCATTGGTTGCTCCGGCCGCGGATCAAATTCAATCATCGGATATTCAATAATGAGTCATAATCAATCAATTCATGCATTGGAATCGGCAAATGCTCACTCTATCGGCAAAATAAGGCGATATAACGAAGATGCCTTGGTTTCTTTCCAGCTTGAAACTATGCGTAAAGATCAAACCGATTCACTCGGCCTGTATGTAGTTGCGGACGGAATGGGTGGACATATCAACGGTGATGAAGCATCGGCGTCTGCCGTATCCGCATTTACGGAACAACTCGGAAACGATATCATCCCGTTGTTCTTGAAAGATGAATCAGATTCCTCGATTATCCCGGAATTGTTAAAAAAGGCTGTTCTTTTCGCTAATCAATCGATTCTGGATGCGCATCCCGGCAGCGGAACGACTTTTACGGCGGCATTGATTTGGAATGAAAAAATTTATATTGCCCATGTCGGGGATTCAAGGTTATTTTTGATTCATCAAAATTATGAAATGGAGCAATTGACTCACGATCATTCGTTGGTCCAAATGATGGTTGATTTGGGAGAAATCAGCGAAGAAGAAGCCCTGAATCATCCGCGGCGCAGCGTCTTACTCCGGAGTCTGGGATTCGACAAGGATATAGAAGTTGATCTCGCCGAAAACAAGCTGGAAGCCGGAGAATCGTTGCTCTTGTGTTGCGACGGTCTCTGGTCTGTCATAAAGAATGATCAAATGATCAAAATCATTCGCGAACATAACGACATACAGGAAGCGGCCGATGCACTGGTAGATGCGGCGAATGAAGCGGGGGGACCGGATAACATCAGTTGTATTCTCGTCCGCCGAAAATAAGATAAATTCATAATACAATTAAGTAACGGTTTCGGGCTGTTCCGACCAGATATTTTACGAAAGAGAGAGGCAAAAATGGCTGAAGGGAATAAACGCTATCTGATTTTGGTTGTCGATGATGATGAGAGAATTGTCAGAATGATTCGTCTGAACCTTGAACATGACGGATACTCTGTAATCGAAGCAAACTCCGGAATGGAAGCGATCAATCAGGTGCGCGAGAAATTGCCGCATCTCGTGATTCTGGATGTAATGATGCCCGGGATGGACGGTTTTGAGACCCTTTCTCTGATTCGGGAGACCAGTCAGGTTCCGGTTATTATGTTAACGGCAAAAGGAGAGGAAGAAGATCGGATCCGCGGATTGGAATTGGGAGCGGATGATTATATTACCAAACCTTTCAGCCCGAGAGAACTCATGAGCCGCATCAAAGCCGTTTTGCGACGTACCGAAGGGACAAGCGGTATGGATACCGGAGAAGTCATTGAAGTGGATGAACACTTGAAGCTCGATTTCGGGAAACGGGAAGTATGGCTGGATGGCCAATTGGTAAAACTAAGGCCTACCGAGTATCGTCTTCTTTATCATTTGGTGCAAAATGCCGGCTGGGTGATGACGTATGACCAGATTTTGGCGAAAGTTTGGGGATATGAATATCGGGATGAAACCCATTATGTCCGATTGTATATTAATTACCTGCGACAGAAATTGGAGAAAGATCCCTCCAACCCGAAATATATCCTGACCGAACGGGGAATCGGATACCGATTCGTCGATTATAAAAAAGGAAAATTGAAAGAAAGCGAAGGGGAGACGAAAGAAAATCCGAACAATCCAGAGGAGAGTCACCCCTCCGATAATTGATTAATCTTTTTTTTATAGAATTCTGATAAAGCGCATGCAATTTTCTTATACATGCGCTTTATTCTTTAAGGCGAAGATAGAAAAAAGACAGCGTTCTGAAAAGAACGGGAAAAACGAAAATGGAAATAAAAGGAGGGAGCTATGTACGGCAAATTAAGAGTTCAACCAGTAAGAGATTTATTTACGATGCAAGATGCGATGGATCGCTTGTTCAATGAGTTTTTCGGAGACAGCGATAACCTGCAAACCGAAGTTCTTGCACCAAGAGTAGATTTGAAACAAAAGGAAAATGAGATTGATGTAAAGCTCAGTATCCCCGGCGTTGACCCGGACAAGATTCAGATTTCAGTCGCTGATAATGTTTTGACAGTCAAAGCCGAGATGGAAGAAGAAAAAGAAGAGAAAGACGAGAAAGCTGTTTACGAAATCAGAGAGCATCGGTGGACTTCCTATTATCGGGAGATTGCTCTTCCGTGCGAAGTGGAAGCCGATAAAGCGGAAGCCGAATATGAAAATGGCGTTCTGAAGATTAAACTGCCGAAGGCTGAGATTGTCAAACCGAAGCTGATCAGTATTTCAGCCGGTAAAAAAGGCGAAAAGAGTACTGAAAAGATTGAAAGCAAAACAGGCAAATAAAGGATAAACTTGTAGTATCGAGAAGCCCCATCTGAAATCAGACGGGGCTTCTCCCTTTTAAATTCCCGCATGGTCAGGAACGTTAATTATCGTTATAATCCATTTTATGCAACTGACGGATACTTCGCTGGTTCTGATTGCAATCATGCCAAAATTACGCGATATGGAAATTGCCCGTGTTTTGGGTTGGTATCGAATTCCGATGAAAACTGCGCCGAAAATATTGTTGACCGATTACATTGCTTTTTATCAGACAAAGGATTTTGGCGAAGAGCATAAAAGCCGTATCGAAAAATATGCGGAAGTTCGCGGCGTAGAACTGACGACACGCCAAGAACTGTTCCGGGATGAACCCGATCATCCGCGAGCGAAGGAAGAATATTATAAGATTCAAATCGGCCCCTTGCAGGCGTTGGAAAATCCCATTCTGGCCGATCGATGGAAGCGATTTTTATTTTTTTACACTTCCGGCGAAAAGATGTTTACGGCAAGCACGCTTCACGATTTGGCAATTACCGGTTCGGAACGGGAAATCTTATGGAAATCTCTTCGGGAACGGCGAGAAAACGATCCGGAATTCTTTAGATCGACTGAAAAGAAAGAAGAAATTCCCGAACAGTTGATGTTTCTCTTGGGGAATTTAACCCTTTCTAACTTAGATTTTAATGAGTAATCCGATTATAGAATTTACCGATTTTGTTTTGTGGAAATATGGGAGGATAAATGGAAAAAATTATTAAGAACGGGAAGTTGGTGACCGATTCGGAGATTTTCGACGCCGATATTCTGATTCGGGATGAAAAAATCGTCGCTGTCGGAAAAGAGTTCAATGAATCGAATGCCGAAATTATTGACGCAAGCGGGAAACTGGTTTTGCCGGGCGGTGTTGATGCCCATGTGCATTTGGATTTACCCATGCCGGGAACGGTTTCTTCGGATGATCATTATACCGGTACAAAAGCCGCTGCTTTCGGCGGAACAACAACCGTTATCGACTTCGCCAACCATGATCTTCCTTCTCTGATAGACAGTTTTAATGTTTGGCAGGAAAAAGCATTGCCGAATGTTGCGATCGATTATGGGATTCATCAGAATTTCACCCGATTTAATGAGAACACGCTCAAAGAAATTCCCCTCCTTCCGAAGATGGGCGTGACATCGATCAAAATGTTCACGGCATATAACGGGCGAATGCGGTTACAGGACGGAGAGATATTTCAAGCCATGCGTGTTGCGAAAGACGAAGGCATCATCTCACTGGTGCATGCCGAAAACGGCGATCTGATCGACCTTTTGGTTGCCGAAGCGCTTGCCGCGGGACATACAGCTCCGGTTTGGCAAGCCCGCACCCGTCCGGCATGGGGAGCCGTTGAATCCGGCTTTCGAGTGGCGGCATTATCGTTCAGTGCCGGAAAGGCTCCGTTGTATATTGTCCATATGAACGTAAAAGAAGAAGCGGATATGTTGCTTTACGCACGGGAAAACGGGCTCCCGATTTTCGGAGAAACTTGTCCCCAATATCTGTTATTCTCTGAAAAAAATCTGGAACAGCCTGACGGCGCCAAATGGGTTTGTTCGCCGCCGATGCGATCTGAAAAAGACAACGAGGGACTTTGGGAGGCATTGGCAGACGGAATAATCGATGTGGTTTCCACAGATCATTGTCCTTTCTTATTTGACGGGACAAAACCGATACTCTATGAAGGAAAACCATATCAACAACCCGGAAAAGAGCTCGGCAAAGACGACTTTTCAAAAATTCCCTGCGGCTTGCCCGGCGTCGGCGATCGCATGCCGGTACTTTGGACAAAAGGTGTTAACGAAGGGAGGATCAGCCCGACTCGTTTTGTTCAATTAACCTGTACGAATCCGGCAAAAATTTTCGGAATTTACCCGCAAAAAGGGGCACTCTTGCCCGGTTCGGATGCGGATCTGGCGATTTGGGATCCGAATAAAATCGTTTCTTACGGTGTCAAGATTGCAAAACATCGAACCGATTACAATCTTTATGAAGGAACGGAACTGAAAGGGTTCCCGGAAAAAGTCTTTTTAAGAGGGAGTTTAATTGTCGATGGGGACAATTGGCTCGGAAAACGCGGCGGAGGACATTTTCTGAAACGGTCCCGTTTTTTGGGATGATTCGAATATGCGTTTTCTGACCGTTCCGATCGGTATTCTTTCCTTTGCGGCAATTCTGATTTTTCTGATCACGAGGCTGCGAAAAAAGATCGGCGTCGCATGGTTCATCGGTGCATTGGCTTCTTTTTCGGTCTGGTGTTGGATTTTTTATTTAAAACGAACACCGGAAAGCGTTTTTTCGATTCGGTGGCAAAATCTAGAACTTGGTTTTCTTCTGGATAATATTTCATGG
>JALHEL010000457.1 GCA_022837205.1 Leptolinea sp. | reverse complement strand
ATTTTATTTTTCATTTCCAGCATGGGGTTCCCGCCTTTCTGAGTTCGCAGGTTGTCCGTAATATACAGCCGTCACACGGGTTCTGACTCGTTTGAATCTCGGTGGGGGAAATTCCGATGATCGCGGTGACGGATTTGGAGGGTACCATCAGAAAACTTTCGGTTACGGAAAGGCCTATTTTCCGCGATGTATCCAAGACAGTCAAGAAATTTCTCTGCACGGTAAGCGGCAAATCTCCGTATCCCGGGCTGAAGCGGGATGTGATGAATTTCCCCTCTCGCTCAACCGTTTCTCGCAGCATTTCCTGCACCTTATCCGCTGCGGCTTCAACAGCGACCGCTGCACAGCTATCGAGAATGATCCCTTCCTCCGGCTTTTCCGACAGAGCAGTCCGAATTGATTTATCCATCTCCTGACCAACAGTGATCGCGACCAGCCAGACCTCATCGGATATCTCCAAATGTTTTTGGATGGATGTTCCGGGAAAAATCAAATCCGTGCCGCTAATATGAATGCCGCTGGTGTCTTTCTCAATTGGGAAACGGCGGAAAACCGCTCGCGGTTGAACGGTATCCAATGTTTGCCGGATACAGCGCCGGATGAGAGATTCCAAATCGGACGGTATTTCACTTCCGCGATAGCCCATCGTTCGCAGGATTTCCCGCTCATCCAAAGATTCGAGGCTGATTTTCAAACGTTTATTCCTTCTCGCGGTCTTTGGTTTTCAGCGGCGATGATATTTTGAATGTTTTCGCTGATTCGGGAAGCTGTTTCAACGTTGTTCATTGTATATAGATGAATTCCCTGTACACCGTTATCGATTAAATCCATAATTTGTTCGGTGGCGTAAAACAGCCCGGCATCTTTCAAAGCAACCGGATCATCACTGTATTTGCTGATGAAACGAGCCATTTTCGGCGGAACGCTCGCACCGCACATGGTAACGGTACGTTCGACCTGGTTTTTGTTTACGATCGGCATGATGCCGGCTTCGATGGGGACACGGATTCCGGCTCGCACAGCTCTTTCGCGAAATTCGTAAAAGACGCGGTTATCAAAAAACAACTGCGTAATCAGATGAGACACCCCGCTGTCGATTTTGATTTTCAGGTTTTCTATGTCCCGATCCGGGTTTTCACATTCCGGGTGACATTCGGGATAACATCCGCCGATCAGGTTGAAAGAAGGATCGGTTTCCTTGATAAACTTTGCCAGATCGCTGGCATGCTTAAAATCCTCTTTGGGAGGGATGCCGGGGGTGATATCCCCGCGCAAAGCCAAAATATTTCGGATATTGCTTTCTTTCAACTTGCTCAGTGTTTCCGAAATTTCCCGCCGATCGGAATTGACGCATGTCAGATGGGCAACCGGTTCGATATGATAGGTTGTCAGGATTAACGAGGCGATTTGGTCTTTTCGCGCTGCGCTGCGCTTCCTCCGGCGCCGTAAGTGACACTGATAAAATCAACCGGTAAACCGCGTAATTTAAGCAGCGTATTATAAATTACGTTATAGGGAGTGTCTTTTTTTGGCGGAAAAATTTCCAATGAAAAAATTACTCTTTTATGATCGAATAAGGTTGAAAGATCCATATTAATGCCTTATTTTATCGCAGGATCGACACGAAATCGACAGATGTCACGAAAGGAGGTCAATCTAACGCGAATCCGGGGCCGAATCACCGCCGTGACAGCCGTGCCTATTGATTCAAGCGGTCGATAATCCCCAGAATTTCTTCAATCTTAGCGTCTTTTTGTCGCTGATCACCGCTTTCAAAGGCTTCACGGACGCATCCCTGTATATGGGTATGGAGAATCTCCCGGTTGGCGCTTTTGAGAATCGCTTGGGTGGCTGCGATTTGATTGGAAATATCGACACAATATCGATCTTCCTCGACCATTTTCAACAGCCCGTCGATCTGGCCGCGGGCTGTCTTCAGCAGTCGTATCACTTTTTGTTTATCGGCGACCACGTTCTATTTCTCCGCAGTCCGGATTTCCAGCGGTTCATAGCCGGCGTCCCTGACGACCTTTTTTAATGCTTCGTCGGACACCGGTTCGGAAAGGGTAATTTCTGCGTTTCCGGCTTTCAGATCAACCACCGCTTGGCTGACGCCGTCGACCGATTGTAAAGCCTTTTCGACGGTTGCTTTGCAATGCTCACATGACATGCCTTTGATATCCATTATTTTTTTCATTGTTGTTTCTCCTTTCATTTTGGGGAGGGTGAAAACATCACTCGGTTGCGCCGGATGATCATTCGGAACGGATAAGGTTTTCGGTCGAAAGGATCTGAGGCGCAGCGCATTGGTCACAACCGTTACCGAGCTCAGGCTCATTGCGGCTGCAGCAAACATCGGATTCAGCTTCCATCCGAAGGTTGTGTAAAAAACTCCGGCGGCCACGGGGATACCGATCATATTATAGAAAAAAGCCCAGAATAAATTTTGCCGGATATTGCGAAGGACCGCTCTGCTTAATTGGATGGCGGTAACCGCATCCCGCAAATCGTTTTTTATCAGGACGATATCGGCGGACTCGATGGCGATATCCGTTCCGGCTCCGATCGCGATCCCCACATCGGCTCTCGCCAGAGCGGGTGCATCGTTTATACCGTCCCCGATCATGGCCACTTTCCCGTCCTCCGCCTGAATCTTTCGAACTTCCCGTTCTTTGTCTTGGGGCAGCACCTCTGCGATCACGCGATCGGCATGAATTCGACTTTGAATGATGGAAGCGGTTCGTTCGTTATCGCCGGTCAGCATGACGACGGTGAGCCCCATCGCTTTAAAC
>JALHEL010000056.1 GCA_022837205.1 Leptolinea sp. | reverse complement strand
GATTGATTTTCCCTGAGAATTCCTCCGATTTGGATAAAAGTTAACAGATTACTTATTTTAAGGTATAATATCGAATTGAAAATGGATATTACCGTGCAATATTCATGGTACGGCTTATTTAGGAAATGAAATCAGCCGGAAACGGCTGATATAAAAACAGAAAGCAATGAATTTAAAGCCTGATCATCAAAGTGAAATTGATGGGAATGAAATGTAAAGGGAAAAATTCATAAAATTTTCTACGTTTTACCGATATTCGGAGAATTTGATCCTATCGGTTCAGTTAAAAAAATAAGCCGTCCGAGAGAATATTGTCGTGACGGCTTTTTTTATATGGACGGACGTGTGATTACGAAGTTGTCAATTCAAAAGAGAAATCCCGGGAGAGTCAATGTCTATCTGGACGGGAAGTTTGCGTTCGGAATTCCCAAGGATACTGCCGCCGGATTGAAAACGGGGCAGGAATTGACAGAAAGTGAAATTGAAAAACTTCAAGAACGCGATCAGGAAGACCGGGCTTTATCAAGCGCTTTGAGATCACTCAATCGCCGCCTTCAATCGGAAAGTGAACTGCAGAAAAAACTGATTCAGAAGGGATTCAGCCCGGACCAAATTGAATCGGTTATGGAAAGATTGAAAGAGAATCACCTGATTGATGACAATTCTTTTTCTGCGATGTGGGTTGAAAATCAGACTGCGTTCCGTCCGAGAAGCAAGCGGATGCTTACTCTCGAATTAAAAAGAAAAGGCGTCTCCGAAGAAAATATCCGTGAATCTTTGAAGGATCTGGATGAGGAAAAGGCAGCGTTGGATTGTGGCCTTCGCTACGTGAAACGATTACAGGGGTTAGACCGACCGAATTTCCAAAAAAAGCTGAGTGCATATTTGGCGAGAAGAGGATTCGGATATGAATTAATCGATCAGACGGTGCATACTCTTTGGGCAGACATCCAGAATTCCGAAAAAGATTCCATACTTTGAAATAAAGGAAAATGCTATGTATGGAAATTTTTATCCAGGATTAGGAGATAACGGCTTTGGATTCTTATCTGTATCCGCGCAAACCCGACCGCCGGAGACCGGATCCAACCTCCTGATCATAATCTTAGCCGTTGTAATCGGATTGCTGTTGGTGGTGACGGCAACTTTCTTTATCACCCGATATTTGAATACCAAATTTATGAAGTCTCAGCAGCTTGATGCGGAGAATATTATCCTTGTCAGCCGCCAAAAGGCACAGGAAATTGAAGAGGAAGCTCGGGAAAATGCCAATCAAATCGCCAAAGATGCCGAGACGGAAATAAAGCGGCGGCGAGGAGAATTAACACGCGAAGAAGACCGGCTTCAAAAACGCCGGGCTGAAATCGATGCCCGGATCGAAAAATTGGAGCAGCGGGAAGCGAACCTGAATAAGCGCCAAAGCAACCTTGATAAGCGTTCAAACGAGATTGATAAAATGGCTGCAAAGCAGTTGGAAGAGCTTCAGAAAATCGCTCAGATGACGACGGAAGAGGCGCGGCAAGAGTTATTAAATATGGTTGAAAAAGATTCCCGTAATGATATGGCTCGAATTATTCGCCAAATCGAACAGGAAGCCCGTATGGACGGTGAAAAGAAAGCCCGCGAAATCATTGCCACCGCGATTCAAAGAATCGCTTCCGACCAGGTCAGCGAAGTGACGACCTCCATTGTCAATCTCCCGGGAGAAGAAATGAAGGGGCGGATTGTCGGCAGGAACGGACGAAATATTCGTGCTTTCGAGCAGGCTGCCGGAGTGGATGTCATTGTGGATGACACACCGGAAGCGGTGATGATTTCATGCTTTGATCCGATTCGCAGGGAAGTGGCGCGTCGAGCGTTGGATCGGTTGATTTTGGACGGAAGGATTCATCCGGCAAACATCGAAAAAACATTGAATGAAGAAGAAAAGGAAGTTCAGAAGCTGATTATCGAAGCGGGTGAGCAGGCCGCATTCGAAGCCGGTGTGGTCGGCTTGCATCCGGAAATTATTAAAATGCTGGGTCGATTAAAATATCGGACTTCGTACGGGCAAAATCAGTTGTCTCATTCGGTTGAGGTTGCTAAACTTTCATCGGTTATCGCATCCGAATTGGGTGCCAATGTGGAATTAGCCAGGTTGGGCGCATTGTTACATGATCTCGGAAAAGCGATGGATCATAATACCGAAGGGACTCATGCAAAAATCGGGGCGGAATTCGCGAAACGATACGGTGTAAATCCCAAAGCGATCAATATTATCGAATCTCATCACCATGAGGTTGATCAGGAAAGTGTTGAGGCAGTAATAGTGGAAGCGGCGGATGCGATTTCGGGCGCGAGACCGGGAGCCAGAAGAGAAGATCTTGAGCTTTATATCAAACGGCTGCGCGCTTTGGAAGAAATCGCAAATTCTCATAAAGGCGTACAAAATTCTTATGCAATTCAAGCGGGTCGCGAAATTCGCATTATTGTGACACCGGAGGAAGTAGACGATTTGGAAGCCACTTATTTGGCTCGCGATATCGCACATCAAGTCGAAGAAACCATGCAATATCCGGGGCAGATAAAGGTGACGGTCATCCGTGAAACGCGGGCTGTGGACTACGCAAAGTAGAAAACTGAAATCCGCTGACCATTAAAATAAAAAGGATCTTTCGATGTAGCTAACCGAGAGATCCTTTTCTTTCATACGAACTCGAAATCAAATCGTGTTCATCTTGCTTTTCGCATAAGCCAACTGCTTCAGCACCTGTTCGCTGGCTGTTCCTCCCCAGACGGCACGGGCATTGACGGCTGATTCCAACGAAAAAATCCGGAACAAATCGTTGTCGAATAAGGATGAAATTTCTTTCCAATCAGCCAAGGAGAGTTCAGTGAGTTTCAGATGCTTCGCCTCGGCACGTTTTACCACTTTCCCGACAATATGATGAGCTTCCCGGAAGGGAACGCCTTTTTTTACCAGGTAATCCGCGACATCCGTTGCGAAAGCCTGAGTATCGACAGCCTGACGGCAGCGATCGGCATTGACATGAAGTGTACCGATCACGCCGGTTAATACTTTCATCAACAGCAACGTGTTATCCCAGGATTGAAAGAACAGGACTTTATCTTCCTGAAGATCTTTGTCATATGCGGAGGGCAATCCTTTCAACGTTGAAAGCATCGCTTGCAGTAAACCGATCTGGCTGCCGCATTTTCCGCGAATGAGTTCGAGTGAATCGGGATTTTTCTTTTGCGGCATCAGACTGGATCCGGTCGAATAGCGATCCGATAACGTGATAAAACCGAATTCCGTTGTGGAATAGAGAATCAACGCTTCCGCACATCGGCTCATATGCACAGCGATCATTGCCATTTCGTATAAAAAATCGCAGACAAAGTCCCGATCGGATACGGCATCCAGACTGTTGGGAGCGGGTTCGGGAAACCCCAAGTCCTTTGCCAGTTTGAATCGATCGATTGGCAGCGTGGATCCTGCCAAAGCCCCACATCCCAGCGGTGAGATATCCGCGTGACTCTGCGCTTCCGTTAATCGCTGTTTATCGCGTTCAAGCGCCCAAAAATGGGATAACCACCAATGGCTCAGTAAGATAGGTTGCGCTTGCTGAAAATGGGTATAACCGGGCAGGATCACTCCCATGTCTTGTTCGGCGCGGTCGAGAAATGCATTTTGTAAAGTTTCGATTCCCGACTTCATTTCGGAAATATGATTTTTGATCCATAAACGGAAATCGGTAACCACCTGATCATTGCGACTGCGTCCGGTATGGATTTTTCCGCCGGCGGGTCCGATGATTTCGGTCAGCCTTCGTTCGACAGCCGTATGGATATCCTCGTCGGAAGATTTGAATTGAAAAGAGTCGTTCGAAAATTCTTCGGAAATCTGTTTCAACCCGGAAATGATTGAATCATATTCTGACCGGCTCAGAACGCCGGCTTCAAAAATTGCGTTTGCCCAAGCCAGACTTCCCTGAACATCTTCTTTCGCCATTCGTTGATCAATCCATAAAGAATTGTTCAGTTGAATCATCTCTCGATCCATTTCACTGTCCAATCTTCCGCCGGACCAAAGTGTTTGCTCTTTCATGAGAATTCCTTCCCGAAAAAATTCGGATCATTATTTTTCCGAACAACCTCAAATTCGCCGGAATTCGGTTTACTTGTTTTCAATCTGTTGTTCCATCATTGCGCGAACCCTGTTGGGAAGTGTAAAGCAACGAATGAATCCGCTGGCATCTTTATGATCGTAAAGTGATACATCACCGAAAGAAGCCATTCTTTCGCTGTAGAGACTGTATTTCGATTTTCTTCCGGCGGGAATGACGTTGCCTTTATACAGTTTCAACTTGACCGTACCGGTTGTCGTTTTATCAATCTCTTCGAAAAATTTGTTCATTGCGGCGCAAAGAGGAGTAAACCATTGCCCGTTATAAATCAATTCCGCATAACGAGATGCGACCACTTCTTTATAATGCTGGGAATCACGATCCAGCGTGATCGATTCCAATTCGGAATGAGCATAGTTTAGAATTGTCCCCCCGGGTGTCTCATAAAGCCCGTGAGATTTCATTCCGACCAAACGGTTTTCAACCATATCGCAGCGGCCGATACCGTTTTTCCCGCCGATTTTGTTTAGTGTCTTTACAATATCCTTCGGTTTCATTCTTTCGCCGTTGACGGCAACCGGAGCGCCGGCATCAAACTCGATTTCTACATATTCCGGTTTGTCCGGTGCTTTTTCCGGTGAGACGGTCAACACCCAAAACGATTCATCCGGCTCCGTTTCGATATTTTCGATCGGTCCGCCTTCATGCGAGATATGCCAAATATTCCGATCCCGGCTGAAGAGCTTCGGATTTTTTGCCGAATCCGGATAAGGGATATGTTTGCTGTCGAGGTATTTAAGCAGATCTTCCCGTGAGGTAAAATCCCAAATCCGCCAAGGTGCGATTACTTTCAGGTTTGGATTCAGCGCAGACACGGTATTCTCGAAGCGTACCTGATCATTTCCTTTACCGGTGCAGCCATGAGCAACGGCGTCGGCACCTTCTTTTTCGGCAATTTCGACCAACCATTTTGCGACAATCGGGCGGGCTATAGAAGTCCCGAGGTAGTATTTTTTCTCATAAACAGCGCCCGACTTGATCATCGGCCAAATGTAGTTTTCGCAAAGTTCATCCGTGAGATCTTTGATATATAATTTGGAAGCCCCGCTGGCTTTTGCCCGCTCTTCCAGTCCGTTTAATTCTTCTTCCTGTCCCACATCCGCACAAGCGCAAATAACTTCGCAATGATAGGTATCAATCAACCAAGGGATTATTGCGGAAGTATCCAAACCGCCTGAATAAGCTAAAACGACTTTTTTGATTTGATCTGACATATTGTTTCTCCTGAACGAAATAAATTTAATCAAAAAAAAGACCTTTGCCGATTCAGCAGAGGTCTTTTGTCTATCCGATCGTATGATTTAACCGAAACGTTCCGCTGAATACATTCCTGTAATGCGGCAGAGTCGTCGGATATAGAAAAAAACCGGTTGCTGACTTTTCATGACCGTTATTATAAATGAATCCGAAACCGGAAAAAGACAAATTTATAAAAATAGTGATTATTTCAAAAAAGTCCATCGAGATTTCTTTCGATGGACTTTCGAATTGATTTCTGATTGGCTCAGTTCAATAAGTCGGACAAATTAATCGGCGTTTCTTTTCCGGCATCCAGTAAACCGCTTTCCATATGAGGAGTCTTCATCCGTTCTTCTTCCTTGCCGAATCGGACCGTTTCACCTGTATCGAGAAGGGCTTCAACCGCCAAGCCCAAGCTCTGCAACTCTTTGACCAGAACACGGAAGGAAGCCGGCAACCCGGGTTCCTGAATCGGTTTGCCTTTAACAATGGCTTCATAGGTGCTGACACGTCCCTGTATATCATCAGACTTGACCGTCAACATTTCCTGCAGCGTATATGCCGCACCATAGGCTTCCAGTGCCCAGACTTCCATTTCACCGAAACGTTGTCCGCCGAATTGAGCTTTTCCTCCCAACGGTTGCTGCGTCACCAAACTGTATGGGCCTGTGGAACGGGCATGAACTTTATCTTCAACCAAGTGGTGCAGTTTCAGCATAGTCATAACGCCCACTGTGACCGGTTGATCGAAGGGCTCGCCGGATTTTGCATTCATCAATTTCTGCTTGCCGACGATCGGAACAGGGATTCCGGTTTTCAGGCTGATCTTTGCGGACTGATCTCGCAATTCTTGCTCGGTTTCACCGGCTACTTTTTCCCCTTGTTCTTCAATCCAGATTCTCAAACAAGCTGAAATGGCATTCTGATCCTTCGGTAATACGGTCGGAGCATTCGGTTGCACATTTTCCCAGTCGATGATGGAGTCCGGATCATACCCTTTTTCTCGGAGCCATTCGGCAAAGACGACATGCTTTGCGTAAAACTCATTCAGGCTCATTTTGTAAAAGTCATAAGGTTTTCCGTTCAACCAGTTACTGATATACATCATACGGACTTCGTTGTCATCAACGACCTGTTCCGGATCATAATCTGTTTTTTTCAGCCAATCCCAAGCACGATTCTCGATATCTTTCCAAGCTTTGTCCAGCATCCAAGCACGAGCCAGCTCGGATTCGATTTCGTATTCGGTAGCGCCATCAAATACCGGAGTGATGGCACGGAATCCCAATTCTTTCGCCGCCCATCCCAAATGAACTTCCAATACCTGTCCGATGTTCATACGTCCGGGAACACCCAACGGATTGAGGATAATATCGACCGGCGTGCCATCTTCCAAATAAGGCATATCTTCGATCGGAACCACCCGAGAAACAACGCCTTTATTTCCGTGACGTCCCGCCATTTTATCGCCTGCGGTTAATTTCCGGCGTTGAGCGACATAGACGCGAACCATGGTGTCCACACCGGCGGAAAGGTCACTGTTTTCCTCGCGGGTAAAAACTTTGACGTCCACAACTTTTCCGCGTTCGCCATGCGGCATTTTCAGGGATGTATCTTTGACATCACGGGATTTTTCGCCGAAAATCGCCCGCAGCAGACGCTCTTCCGGAGTTAATTCTTTCTCCCCTTTAGGAGTGATTTTCCCGACCAAAATATCATTGGGACCGACTTCGGCACCGATTCGGATAATCCCGTTTTCGTCCAGGTCTTTGATGGCATCGTCACCCACATTCGGAATATCCCGTGTGATTTCTTCGGGACCAAGCTTCGTATCGCGGGCTTCCAATTCATACTTTTCAATATGAACGGAAGAAAATTTGTCATCCATTACCACCCTTTCGGAAATCAAGATGGCGTCTTCAAAGTTCCCGCCTTCCCAGGAGACGAAAGCCACGACCATATTTTGTCCTAAAGCCAATTGTCCTTCGACAGTCGAAGAGGAATCGGCCAGCACTTCATTTTTCTTGACTTTCTGCCCCTTGATTACCGCCGGACGTTGATCGATACAGGTACTCTGATTCGAACGTTGATATTTTCGCAGTTGGTGTGTATGCAGCATTCCGTTGTTATCCCGGACAATGATTTGGGTCGCATTGACCGAAACCACTTCGCCGTCTTCCTGAGAAGTCAAAACTTGACCGGAATCGACGGCCGCATATTTTTCCATTCCGGTGGAGACCAGCGGAATGTCCGGATTTACCAACGGAACGGCTTGCGCCTGCATGTTGGAACCCATCAGCGCACGGTTGGCATCGTCGTGTTCCAAGAACGGAATCAGCGCCGCGCTGACACCGACAACCTGCTGCGGAGAGACATCCATATAATCGATGGATTCGGGCGGATAGGTTGTGAAATCGGAATAATGGCGGCTTGCGATTGACTTTTCGTCAAACTCATGCCACTCATTGATTCGGGTATTAGATTGAGCGATGATGAATTTATCCTCCGCATCCGCTGAAAGATATTCGACATCATCCGAAATATACGGTGTAATGAAGATCACGGACTGATCGAGTTTCCGAATTTCCGGAATCATTTCTTCCGTAATCCGCTGACCTTTTTCGATAATGACTTTTCCGTTTTTTGCGGTCAGTGTTTCCGTGACTTGCCGTCCGACCAACCTGTCGTCGGTCTTGGGTAGATTCCGATAGACGCGACGGTATGGAGTTTCGATGAAGCCGTATTCGTTGACTTTGGCAAAATTTGCCAACCGGCCGATCAGGCCGATGTTCGGACCTTCGGGAGTTTCAATTGGACAAATCCGGCCGTAATGGGTATGGTGGACATCACGAACATCGAATCCGGCACGTTCCCGCCGCAGACCGCCGGGGCCCAAAGCCGAAAGCGTTCGTTTATGGCGTAATTCGGCTAACGGATTCGTCTGATCCATGAACTGAGAAAGTTGAGAGGAACCGAAGAATTC
>JALHEL010000055.1 GCA_022837205.1 Leptolinea sp. | reverse complement strand
AAAATTGATCGAAGCGATCGAACAACAAATCAAAGAGAACATTTCCCTTAAAAATGAATATTACATAGCCGATGCGATTAATATCATGATCCAAAAAGGAGCCAAATTTACGATCCATGAGACCAAACTCTGGCTGGATACGGGTGTACCGGAAACTGTCTTCTCCACAAACCGCCATTTCTTGGATCACGGGCACGATAATACCGAAACAGCCATGAAACGCAAGGGGGTTGCCGTCGTTCCTCCGGTATTTATCGCAGAGGACGCGACCGTCGAAAGTTCTGTGATCGGCCCATATGTTTCGATTGCTTCCGGATGCCATATTCAAAACAGTGTGATTGAAAATTCGATCATTGCGGAGAATACGACGATCACCGGTGAAGTTATAAAGGATTCGTTAATCGGTGAAAAAGTCAGTTTGAAGAGTACCCCCACTGCTTATTTTATCGGAGATAACTCCATCATCGAGAAATAACATTTAATATCCTATTTTCTGTCCCACATTTCATATCCCGGAGGGATCCAAAATGTACAACAATTTATCCAATCGAGCCAAAACGATCAAGCCGTCCGCCATCCGTAAATATTTTGCGGTTCCGGACGATGTAATTTCCTTGGGAATCGGCGAACCGGATTTCGATTCTCCCGCCTGTGTCATCGAAGCCGGTGTTCACGCCCTTCAATCCGGGAAAACGCATTACACAGCTAATTCCGGCCTCACCGAATTGAGGGAAGCGATCAGTGACGACTTATATCGGCGCTACCGTGTGCGTTATGATCCGAACAGTGAAATTATAGCCACTGTCGGATGTTCCGAAGCTCTTTTTCTGGCACTGGCAGCTTTAATCGATCCGGGAGATGAAGTGATCGTCATCACTCCCTGTTTTGTTGCTTATCAGGCTTCCGTGCTGTTGGCTTCGGGTGTTGTCGTTGAGGTTCCTTGTAAATTCGAAAATAATTTTGACTTGGATATTGCGGCGGTAGAAGCTGCGATCACCCCTAAAACGAAAGCGATTTTATTGGGATTCCCTTGCAATCCGACGGGTGCGGTCGCCTCGCGGGAAGAACTGCAGAAACTTTGTGATATTGCGGTCGCACATAATCTCGCCATTGTGTCGGATGAACTATATGATCAATTGGTTTATGGGATAGAGCATGTTTGTGTACCCTCATTGAACGGCGGTTTTGAGCGAACGATGCTGGTGGGAGGTTTTTCCAAGAATTACGCAATGACCGGGTTTCGAATCGGTTATTTGGTGGCGCCCGCTCCGCTGATGGACGGCGCTTATAAAATTCACCAGTATCTGATTATGTCGGCCCCGACGATTGCACAATATGGAGCTCTGGCTGCGCTTGAAAACGGACAAGAAGATGCAAAACGCATGCACGATGAATATGATCGCCGGCGTCACTTGGTGGTCGATGGATTGCGCAGCATCGGTTTGCCGACCGTTGAGCCGAAAGGGGCTTTTTACGTCTTTCCGCAAATTTCCGGAACCGGTTTATCCAGTGAAGATTTTGCCAACCGATTATTGGAAAAAGAGAAAGTGGCGGTTATCCCCGGCAACGGCTTCGGAGCGGGAGGAGAAGGTTTTGTCCGTATTTCCTATGCTACTTCCTATGAAAAAATCGAACAGGCACTGGAAAGAATGGGTCGCTTTGTAAAATCGCTGTAATATTTTCTATAGCGCTCCTTTTGCGGACGGTTTCCGATGGATATCCTCATATCGATCGAAAACTGTCCGTTTTTCTTTAACAAGTTCCATCAAGCTTTTTAAAACGGTTCTTTGTCATTCAAACAACCGGAATTGAATAGACTACTGATAAAATTGAGGGTCGGGGGTATCATGTACGGTTATGAATATACAAATCATTTGATCTTAAACGAACAGATGGTAAACCTATGGCAGGAAGAGGACGGGAAGAAAGTTGCGGAAGTCTGGGTTCTTCCCGGATACGGAGCAAATCTCTGCCGTTTTAAAGTTGACAATATTGACTATCTTTATCCCGCTCCGCAAAAATTAGTGGACATCCGGCATTACGGGACGCCGGTACTTTACCCGACACCCGGGATTGTCCGCGGAGAAAAATTTACATTTGACGGATCGCTATACCGGTTTCCGGCAAATCGGGGAAGTATCTTTCGCCATGGTTTTGCCATGGGGCAAAAATTTCTATTTTCGGAGCCAATCGTCAGCGAAGACGGAGTCACGCTGAAAACAAGTCTCGGAATATTTCGTGATCATCCGCTTTATTATCTTTTTCCAATCGCCAACCGACTGGATATCGATTTTACCTTGAAAAACCGCTCCGTCAGAATCGATATCACGGTGACTGATTTGGATACACAGAAACGGTTCCCTTTCGGGTTCGGTTTGCATCCTTATTTTAATCTGATCGGTCCGCGGGAAGAAAACCTGATTCAGGTACCGGTAAAAAAATGGTTGGATCAGGCGGAAAATCAATTAATCGATCCGAATGACAGCCCGATTGATTTTCGCTCTCCGACAACTGTTCCGGAAACAGCCATCGATGAGGTTTGGACGGGTTTAACTTCGGAAGCTTCGCCATCGATAATTTATCAATCCGTCGGGAAGCGTTTGGTTCTTCATGCAACCGACGACTTTACGCATTTTGTCACTTACGCACCCGAAAACGCTCCTTATGTTTGTCTGGAAAACTGGACCTGCTCTCCGGATGCGCATAATTTATATGCCGGTGAAAAAAACGACGTCGCTCACTTACTGATTCTGAATCCGGGCGAAGTATTTACCGGAAGTGTACAATTTTCAATCGAACCGCTGAATAATTAAAAACCTGTCTTCCGAAAAAAATATCCGATGGATGAATCGGATATTTTTTATTATTTACAGCGCTTTCCGAGTAATCAGTGTCGCATTCTTTTTGTAATAAAGACAAAAGCAAGCGGCACATAAAATCCAAGAAATAGGGAAACTGACAATCACCATCCGAAGGTCGAACCAGAAATGGGTCATGATTAATACCCAAACGATGCGAAATATGCCGATACAAAAAATCGTAATCACCATCGGTGTGGTTGCGTTGCCGGCACCCCGAATGGTCCCGCTGAGCACTTCGGTCAGGTTATGAATCGGATAAAACGGAATCAGATAAAAGATAAATAAAATTCCCGTTTCGATCACCGCCGGACTTTTTGTAAACCAACCTAAAATCGGATAGCGGAATAAGATAACGATAACGGCAAGAAAAATCGAAAAAGAAAAGGCCATCATTAATGCGTTACGGATCGCCCGCTGAATTCGATCGAACCGGCCTGCACCGACATTTTGGCTTACAAAAGTCGTTACCGCCAATCCCATCGCGGTCACCGGCGAAAACACAAAGTTATCGATCTTGAAATAAGCGGCTGATCCCGCCATGGCAACCGATCCAAACATGTTGATATAAGATTGAATCATCAAATTCGCAATCGAATACATGGAAGATTGAAATCCGGCGGGGACACTTACACGGATAATGGAACCTAACACCGGCATATCGATCTTCATTCGCTGCCATTCAAGCCGATCCGGACCGTCCGATCGGACCAGACGCCACATGACCCAAACAGCAGAAAGAAGTTGAGAAATCCCGGTTGCATATGCGGCACCGGCCACTCCCATTTTCCAGAGCGTAATAAAAAGATAATCCGCAAAGATATGAAATATCCCGCAAAACAACAAAATCATCATTGGTTCACGGGAATTTCCGATTGACCGCATAATTCCGGCTCCGACGTTATAAATCAACATCGGTATCATTCCCAAAAAATACAGCCTTAAGTAAACGATCGCCAATTCATACACTCCGTCCGGCGTATTCATAAAGCGTAACAGAACCGGCGTAAGAATCCAACCCAGCAGCGTCAATGCGACACCGCAGATTGCGGCTACCAATATAGCCGTATGTTTTGCTTTCTCCATCCTGACGGCATCACCGGCACCGTAACTGTTTGCGATGACGACTCCGGCTCCCGCCGATAGTCCGAGGAAAAAACCGACCAATAGGTTAACCAACGATCCGGTTGAACCGACGGCGGCCAATGCCAGATCACCGACAAAATTACCGACAAAAAGGGAATCGATAATTCCATAGAATTGTTGCAGAATACTGCTTAGAAATAAGGGGATCGCAAAAAAAAGGAGTTGCTTCCAAATAATTCCTTCTGTCATTGAGCGATTCTCAGATTTATTCTTCATTCCGCAACTTTTTATCTGCCCTTATCTTTAATCAATTTCTTTTCTGAAAACAGCAAAAAAACAGGAAACAAATTCCTTTTTGAATTGTATCAGGAACCTTCAATTCCTCATGATTTTATTTATTTTCTTCCGATCGATAGGACCAACAAAGCTAAGAGAATAAAAAAACATCCTCCGATTGATTCATCGAAAGATGTTTGATTTTTTCCGCACCGTGCCCGGTTTATCTCCCCTTTGGGAGACAAACCTTTTCACTTTTTTCCTCAGTTTTCAAAATGATAATTACTGAGAAAACAGGCAAAAATTGCCACAGCAATAACAGAAATCGTAGTTAACATGATTTCCTTCCTTTCCCCAATAAATGGGCAATAAACAACCGAAAAGGAGCTGCTTTCGTTGAAAAGCCGATTGTTTCTTTCAAAGGAAGAGAATCATTTTCTTCCTTTGTTTCTCCTATTCGGTTTTCAAGGTATAAAAGCGATATGACTTTTGTCATATTATTAATATTACATTTGTCATATCGCTTTCTATATTACGCTTAATTTCATCGATTGTCAAATGAAATGTCATAAAAAATATCAGACAAGCCGTCAAATCGAGCCTGTCTGATATTTATGAAAACAATTTTTTTACAAATTTCTTACAGAAAATCCGGATGATCCCGGCGGATGACACTCAGTGCTTCTTCATCGCCAATGACAATTACCTTGGGATGAAATTGTAAAATGGAAGCCGGAACCTGAGGCCTGACTTTTCCAAACATTGCTTCATGCAGAATCTCCGCTTTCTTTTGCCCCGTGCATAACAATAAAATTTTTCTTGCGCTCATAATTGTTCCGATTCCCATGGTTATGGCTTGGGTCGGGACTTCCCTGATATCGGTAAAAAAGCGTTTGTTTGCTTCACGGGTACTTTCCGTCAAATCGACTACATGGGTATATTTTGGAAAATAATCGGAAGGTTCGTTGAAACCAATATGACCGTTGAGGCCGATTCCGAGTAATTGCAAATCGATCCCCCCCATACTTTCGATCATTTTTTCATATTCCCAGCAAGCACTCTCCAAATCATCGGCCATACCATTCGGAAGATGTGTATTTCTGGGATGAATGTTAATTTTCGAAAAAAGATGATCATACATAAATTGATGATAACTTTGGGGATGATCAGCAGGTAAGCCGATATACTCATCCAAATTCACCGTCCGAACTAATGAAAAATCTAACTTTCCCTGGCTATATCTCAAAACAAGTTCACTGTATAACGAAAGCGGAGTCGACCCGGTCGCCAATCCGAACACACAAGCGGGGTTTTCCTCCATTGTTTGAGTAAAGATGTCTGCCCCCAAGCGACCGGCTTCTACCGCATCTTTCGCAGGGATAAATTTTATTTTCATGACAAATCCTCCAAAAATTTTGACCTTTAATAAGAATTGATTGATTATCATTCCTAAAAGGGATTAGGATAAAGATAAACAATTGACCAAATCATAACGCAAGAAAGAATTATTGTTAAATCGTCAATTGGAATCTATAAATTTTTGATTCGGAAAGGATCTTTATGAAAGACTTGCTCAACAGTATTCGGGAACGCAGAAGTATTTATTCCATCGCTAAAAAATCACCGATTTCGGATGAAAGAATCCGGGAATTGGTTTCTCTGGCTGTCATGTATACTCCTTCCGCTTTTAATATGCAGAGTCAGCGAGCGGTTTTGTTGCTCGGGAATCACCATGAAAAATTATGGTCGATAACAAAGGATACTTTACGCGGCATCGTTCCTCCGGAACAATTTAAAAGCACCGAAAAAAAGATCGATGGTTTTGCTGCCGGATATGGGTCAATTCTTTTTTTTGACGATACCGAAACGGTAGCCGATTTTCAACATAAATTTCCGCTTTATGCGGACAATTTTTCCGTTTGGACCGAACACTCCAACGGCATGCTGCAATATATTGCCTGGACGCTGTTGGAAGCGGAAGGATTCGGTGCCTCTTTGCAACATTACAACCCGTTGATTGATGAAAAAGTAAAATCCGCGTGGGACATTCCGTCATCTTGGAAACTCATTGCGCAAATGCCGTTTGGATTGCCGACGGCTCCGGCCGATAAAAAAGAATTTGTTCCGATTGAAAAAAGATTTAAAGCATTTGAGTAAATAAAATTTATTTTGATATCATAATACTAATTTCTCATAAAATAACGGAGAGAATCAAAATAAAAGTCGGAAGCGATTAGAATTAAAGCCAAAAATTAGAAGGAAATCCGTTTTAGATGAAAACGAATATTGAAATCATTCATCCGCTGCCTCCCGAAACATACATACGTCATGCTCTGTTTGACTTTAATGGTACTTTTTCACTGATTCGTGAAGGTTGGCAGGAAATTATGATTCCGATGATGGTTGATTTACTGATGCAGACGCCGGAACATGAAGAGGAAGCCGAAGTCACGCGGGTGGTAAAGGAATATGTCACTCAATTAACCGGAAAACAAACCATTTACCTGATGATGCAGCTGGCCGAGGAAATCAACAAACGTGGCGGAACAGCCGAGTCTCCCGATGTTTATAAGGATATTTATCAAACCAAATTACTGGAACGGATTCAGTATCGCCGTGAAGGGCTGCGGAACGGCAATATCCGGCCCGAGGAATATTTGATCCCCGGATCCGTAGAAATTCTTCAAGCCCTTAAATCCCGAGGTGTCAAATGCTATCTGGCATCCGAGATGGATGAAAAATATGTGTTGGAAGACGCTGACCTACTCCAATTAACTCCTTATTTTGATGAAATCCATGGCACGTTGGATGATTATGTTAAAGTTTCCAAAAAAATGATCATCAAAGAAATAATTCTCGACAACAACCTAACCGGTCCGGAATTTGCCGGAACGGGAGATGGTTTTGTTGAAATTGAAAACACCAAGGCGGTGAACGGAATTGCCATCGGGGTCGCACCGGATGAAAAAGATCATACGAAAGTTGACCCATGGAAGCGTGAACGGTTGATTCAAGCCGGGGCGGATTTGATTATTCCTAATTTTACCGACACGGGGGGTTTGATTGATTTACTTTTTCAAGGAAAATCGAAAATCTTCTGATTGATCGATCAGAATAGGATTAAAAAGTCGACAACGCATCCCGATCAATGATTGGGATGTGCTTATTTTATAAGGATTCGATCATTTCAAACCGGACCTGATAAACAATCTCTTGTCCGGGATGAATCAATTTCAACCGGTTTTCACGCCGATTTTTTGCCCGACCGTCAAGCCGGCTGTTTGCGGGTTCGAGTCCCAATACATATTCTTTTACACCCATCATTTTCCACTCAATAAATTCATCCAAAGAAGCGGGATCAAAATATATCGCCACTCCTTTTTGATACTTAGGCTGAAAAACTTTTACGGGTTTAGCTTGATCGAAATGATGATAATAGCACATTTCAACAAATCCAGGCTGTGGAGGGATCATTTTATTCCACTCGGCTAATCCTTCGTTTGCATGCTCATCTCTCGGTGTAACCGTTGTCGAAGGAATATCGACAATCAAATCTTCATCCAGCAGCGGATAGCCGATGTTGATATGATATAAAATCATCAGGGGTGAAATTTTATCTCCGATATTTTCGATCCTATCGGTAAGCGTAATCCTATTTTCATTCTTCGAGCAGACAATTTGTCGATTTTGGATTAGTTTTTCTCCAAAAAACATGGAATGATTCAAGCGCGCGCAGATTTGTATTTCATCCTGATCTTCTTCCCACCAAATATGTTCTGCGGGAGTATTATGTGCTCTTCCGTGCTGTCCCAATATTTCTCCGTCATCTTCCGAAGGAATTCCGATATTGGTCAAACCGCAAGTAGCTAAAAATCCCAAATTCGTCGTCTTAATCCATCCGTTGCCGCGGTCATCATAATAAGCCGGTGAACAATATCCCCCTACCGGGAAATAACCGTAATTCATACCCCGAAATGATAATCTTGAAATGTCCGCACCTCGATCTGCTGAAACCGTAAATTCCAGGCCCAATCCGTTTTTCACCTGAAACAAGCGGATTCCGTCACCTTTGCCGCCCACCAATCGATGTTCTTCCACACCGCTAATCTGCGAAGGATGCCCGAAGTAAGCTTCTTTTTTATCCATGGTAACCTCTGACCGATTCCTTTTCAATGTCTGTTTTCAAAA
>JALHEL010000456.1 GCA_022837205.1 Leptolinea sp. | reverse complement strand
ATTGATGCCCGCTTGGCTGAAACCGACGATGAAAGGAACCAGGGAGAAAAAGTTGCCTGCTGTTTTTCAACATCGGCAGAGAATGAAATTCTGGTGAACGGCCGCAAGATCTGCGGCAGCGCGCAGGTCAGAAGACGGGGAGGATTTTTACAGCACGGGCTTCTTTTTTACAGGTTTGATCCGGAGGGAACGGCGAATCTCCTGCTTTCCTCCCGTTCTCCGGAGCAAATCGAAAAATTAAAACAATCCGTGACGTCGATAAACGAATATCTGTGTCAACCGCTTACAGCGGAAGAAATATGCGAAACATTAAAAAAAAGTTTCTGCGACGAACTGGGAATACATCTGGGAAAAGGATCTCTGACGCCCGCGGAGGAAAAACTCAAAAACGAATTGATGAAAAAATATACAGATGGCTTGTGGAATATCGAGCGGGAAAAATACTTTAAGGCGGTTTGATTCAACATGATCATTCGGAATCTTATAGCAAAAGCAATATTGACACAAAACGGTTATTCGGCGCCGGAAATCACCGATGCGATCAAACTGGATGCTAATGAAAATCCTTTTACCCTCCAGGAACCGTTAAAAAGGAGACTGGCAGACACGCTGCGTTCGATTGATTTCAACCGTTACCCTGCCGCCGGCGCTCCGGATTTACGCGAAAGGTTTGCCGACTATTACGGCGTAAAAAAAAATATGATCATGCCGGGCAACGGCTCCGACGAACTGATCCAGATTCTCTGCATGGCCTTCAGGGGCAAAATCAAAGGCGTGCTGGTTCCTTCTCCAACATTTTCCATGTACAAAATCATCGCGGTCAATACCGGTAATAAAGTGGTGGACGTTCCTCTGGATCAAAAGTTCGATCTGGATGTGGATGCCATCGCCGCCAGAATAAAAAATAATTTTCCCGCGTTGATTTTCCTGAGTTCACCCAACAGCCCCACCGGAAACCTTTTCAGCCGCGAAAGAATAGAAGCCGTTATCAGAAAAGCCCCCGGCGTTGTCGTCATTGACGAAGCCTATAGCGCTTTTGCCGGACAAAGCCTGCTTCCGCTGTTGAAAAAATATAAAAATGTTGTTTTTCTAAAGACGCTTTCCAAATTGGGCATGGCTTCCATACGTCTGGGCTTTTTAATCGGGAATCCCGACCTTATCGATCAGTTGGACAAGGTAAGATTACCCTATAATGTCAATGCTCTGTCTCAGAAAGCCGCGGGATTTTTTCTCGATCATGAAGGAGAATTCATCAAACAAATCAAAGAGATAATTCAGAGACGCCAGGAACTCTACCGGGAAATAAAAAAAATCAAATGGATTGTCCCATACCCTTCCCGGGCAAATTTTATTTTTTTTAGTTGCGCTTTTGATGCCAATCGCATATATAAAGACCTCGTTTCGCAAGGCATAATCGTCAAGACGCTGAATCTTGCGCCGCGGATGCCTGACGGCATCAGAGTAACGGTTGGCAGTAAAAAGGAAAATCAAGCCTTTCTCGACGCCTTAAAAAACATT
>JALHEL010000054.1 GCA_022837205.1 Leptolinea sp. | reverse complement strand
CATTTCAATCCACGCTCCCACGAAGGGAGCGACAAGTCGGTCGTCGGTTCTATTCATATGCTGCATTTCAATCCACGCTCCCACGAAGGGAGCGACGTGCACTTTTTTGGACGAGCTCTCCACGCGACATTTCAATCCACGCTCCCACGAAGGGAGCGACGTGATGCCAATCAAATGGTGGAACTATGAAATTTCAATCCACGCTCCCACGAAGGGAGCGACACACGCTGTCTCCAGTTTGATTGGGATTCCCGATTTCAATCCACGCTCCCACGAAGGGAGCGACATTGTCTGTCTTATCTACCCACGCTAGATCCCAAATTTCAATCCACGCTCCCACGAAGGGAGCGACCCACAACCCGTGAGCTATGGAAATGGCTGCACATTTCAATCCACGCTCCCACGAAGGGAGCGACGTGCGATACTCAGGGATTTTACGAGAGGGAATTTATTTCAATCCACGCTCCCACGAAGGGAGCGACTTATCTCGTGGACACATTATAGATACCATATAAGATTTCAATCCACGCTCCCACGAAGGGAGCGACAGGATCGGCAACATGGTTGCGCATTGCAACAATTTCAATCCACGCTCCCACGAAGGGAGCGACCATTTTTAGTCCTCTACCATAAGGAGGAGACAGAATTTCAATCCACGCTCCCACGAAGGGAGCGACATGAGTTTGTAAAATTGTTAGAGCGCGCTTACGGACATTTCAATCCACGCTCCCACGAAGGGAGCGACTGGTTTGATTTTTATATGGCGATGTTGCATAAAGGAATTTCAATCCACGCTCCCACGAAGGGAGCGACCGCAACATATGGCGGATTCTTATCCTTATTCGCCATATATAGCCTTTAACAACAAATTATCTAACTTTTTCTTCTTGTTTTTCTTAAATCTAGATGGTTTTTCCTCCTCATCAACAAAATAACGCTGCGAACCTCAGCCGTAAACGCTGTTAGCTTCAGGTTCGCAATGCACTAAATGATGATCGGTCCTTCAAGGTCAATGCTCTTTTTTGCACCAATATGTTCTACCCGTGTCTTCCACTCATTTCCAAGATAATAAAATCGCAATGAATCTTCTTCCATATCAATGATCTCTATTAACTGATTTTTCAATTGTGTCAGTTGTCCAGGATCCAAAATGCATTCAAAAACGGAATTCTGTACCCTTTGCCCATAATTTTGACATCGTTTAGCTACTTTATGCAAACGTTTCTTCCCTGATTCCTTGATTGTACTGACATCATAAGTTACCAAGACCATCATATCTCCTACTCCTAATTCCAGAAAAAAGGTGGATATGCATCCAGATCGCCTCTTAAGTACCGTGCGAGAAGCAAAGCTTGTACATAAGGGACCAATCCAAACATAATCTTTTCTCCCAAGAATGGGTGGGTGATCGTTTCCTGTTTTCGTTCTTGCCAAGTTGATAAAACCTTTTTCCTTGTTTCTTCATCCATAAGAATGCCGCCACTTTCTTTTTGAATAAAACCTTCGGAAGAAACTTGTTTTCGGTTAATCATAGAAAGAGCAAGGCGATCTGCGAAAACCGGGCGGAGTTCTTCCATTAAATCCAAAGCAAGAGAAGGGCGACCTGGGCGGTCTTGATGTAGAAAACCGACATAAGGATCCAAACCTACTGTCTCCAACGCAGACGTAACTTCATGCACAAGCAGTGTATATAAGAACGAAAGCAACGCATTTGTATTATCCAACGGCGGTCTACGAGAACGTTCTACAAATTGAAAGGCATCCTTTTGTTGAAGAATTAATTGATCAAAAACACCAAAATACAACTTGGCTGCACTGCCCTCAAACCCCATCAATTCATTGATCGTTTTGCTCCCGTGAACCGAGTTGAGACATTCTTTCAGCGCTTGAGAGGTATCCGATAGTTTATCTACATCAACCAGCAGTGAATGATCGCGAACTGCCCGATCAAGTACTTTGCGACAATTAAAAATCTTCCCCATTAAAAAAGATGTTGCGATTTCTACACTTCGGATCTCATCCTCTGAAATTCTATATTGCGTTTTCCTCAGCAAGACATTTCCTCTTATTTTTCCATTCACACGCGCTAAGAAATATCCACGAGGTGAAAGAAAACATAAACCAATATTATGCTCAGCGCAAGCAGCCATTAAACCTGGGCTGACACCCTGATATCCAAAACAGACAATATTTTCTAAATTATGCAGAGGAAGCCTGGTTGAAACTTCTTCTTCTTTTTTTATCAAAATCGTTTCTCCATCCAGCGCCAGATATGCATCTGGAGAGGTAATGTACAATGTATTCAATAATTTTTTCATTTACTCTCCATCAATATATGTTTGGATATATTTCAGGGCAGAAATGGTTTTCTTTTGAAGTGTAGGTAAACAAATATCTTCCAATGAGCAAGATTGGCAGGCTTTCGTTGGCTTCACCTGCGGAGTATATCCACGTTCAAAATATTGATGCATTTCTTGTGAAACACGTTTCACAAGATCACGAAGTTCAGCCGTGAAAAGCACTTCAATTCTGTGACGGACTTCACCATAGAAAAAATAGCCTTGGGGGATATCAGTTGAAAGCATCTCTTCTAGACAAATTGCTTGAGCGCATAATTGGACTTCATCACAGGCATCTTTTTTTTCTTTTCCACGTTTATACTCAACAGGTACCGGCAGGTATTTTTCCAGGCGGTGCGGCAATTGCACTCCCTGGGGAGAAGGTATAAATTCAACCACATCACATACCCCCGATAATCCCAATGTGTAAGAAGCAACAGGCATGGAGCGGGCAATGATCTTCCCCTCACGTACTTCAGAGAAAAATGGATCATCCGCCCTTTTGTGCATCGCCCGCCCTTCAGCCGTCAACCTGTTTTCCTGCCATTGGCGTTCGACGTGGATCAATGCCCATTGGCGTCGACAAAAATAGAAATGCTGAATCCCTGAAAGGGGTAACAACTCGTCGGCTGTATATTCGGGTTTTTTCATTTTTCGATCAAATTATTATCCAGCATCTTCCACTTACCGGTAAAACTCTAAAAAACATTTATTCACCATCCAATACTTCACATTCCAATCCAGGCAATTGTTTTTCAATCTCTTCTTTACCAGGAATTTCGTAATCATCAATACTGCGAGGTTCATCAATTCCATCTTTGACACGAATTCTTTCTTCTACAGATCGATGAACTTTTGCAGATGAGTACTGACCATTCTTAGAATTGTGTTTCCACCAATAGACTTTATAGATTTCCATACTTCCTTCAGGTCTTGCAGATGAAGCGTCAGTGCGAAATAGCGTTATCAATGTTTTTTTAATTGCTTCTGCGTCTTCATCTGAAAAGCCAGTTTTGGTTGCAAGCTGTGGATTCATACTTCCGTAGAATACATAAACTCCATGATCAACTCGATGTTTCATTCCCATTGTATCCGAAGCGCGTTTTGTTCCATCGCCTTCGCCACTGACACTTTTCGTTATCTGAATACTTGATATACGGTCAAGTACAGGAGCCACAGAAAACGCAGGGTGGATAGAAACTGGACCCCGAATACCGATTGAAACTCCTTCACCCCTTGTTTCTCCTCCGTAGGGAAAGACCTGTCCAAAAGCTCGAACATCAATCCACTTTTTACAAGCAAATTCTGAGAATTTAATTCGATCTCTCCAGATTTCTTGTTCGATCTCTCCTTCAGCTCTTTTCCGAAGACTTGGGTAATTATCCAATCGATTATCATCAGATTGGACAAATATAGCCTGTCCGTTTTCCATCAAACGGTTCCTAATTTTTCGTTTAATACAGACATCAGAAAGTTCCCCATACCCATCGAAATTTACTCTCGGACGATTCCCATTCAATGGATCACCGTTAGGATTGGCATTATTCACACTTATAATCACAGCAAAATCAATCTTATTTTTTAAAGTCTCCATGTTTTTCTCCTTTTTTAATCATCTCTATTTTCTATAGAATCATCTAATTGTTTTGAATTCGGATACAATATTTCCCTTTGACAGTGATACCCAAGTAAAAATTCACCGCTCAAGCGTTTATCACTGATAAAATCTTCAGGATTAAAAGAAGCGATTACTTCATCAATCATTCGCTGACGTTTTATCGATTTTCCTCCCAACCTTGCTTTATAAGGAGCAAGAGATAGTTCGATTGTTCTCCATGTGCTGTATGGGTGCTCGGCGAATCTCTGCATCAACCGCGCGGCGTTTGTTTCTCGATCCTCATGCGAAAGATTTAATGCCCATTGCTCCAAACTTTCTGCAAGTGCTAGAAGCCTGCCATAGAGATAATCTCTTGTTTTTCTGTTTTCTTCAAGTGCCATTTGATAATTCTCCTTTCTTTTGTATTTTTTATATACTGCACAAGCTATACTAAGTGTTTTTTCCCATTCCCATTTTTCCATACTAATTCTATTAGATGCCCGCCTTACAGAGGATTCGACAATGTCACGTGGCAGTTGTGTTCCGTCAATAATACAAGGAAGAATTCGTAAAATAGTAATATTTTTAAGCTTGTCAGCAACTTTTACTCCATAAGTTGCTTCTGCGATATCCGATGGCGCCGGTGCACCAATAAAAGGAACATGTTTGTTTTTTGTTTTACCGCTTTTTTCATCTCGAACTTCAATCGATCCATAATTGTGAGTCCATGCACAGGATTCGTGCCATTCATTAATTCTTTGTAAGAAGTCAGAGCCTGTCAGTTCACGGTAATAGGTGATCGCCAGCCTTCCCGGTGTTGCAGAGTCCAATCCCATTACAACAATTCTTGTAGTATCACCAATCTCTTCTCCGTAACCAGCAATTTTCTTTTTCAGTTTAATCGCTACATCCTGTGCAGTTGATACTGTTGACAATTCATCTGTTAGCAATTCGTCATTACCAAGAATTGACAGTGGATCATCTGTCGGTTTGGGTATGGGCACTCCAGAAGTTGCCCACGCAACAATTGCTTGATCTCCTTTTCTATAACCCTGACGACTGATGAGCCACCGAAGGGCAAAATGCGCTTTTTGCGTAGTTTCAAATCCAACAGCTGCGGCCTGGTTGGCTGTAAGGAAACGTCCTCGGAAAGTAAATCCTGACGAATCATTTGAAGAAATAAGTTTAGCCTTATCTCCGTCGTTCCGTAATTTTGCTGGATGTTGTTCTGCTGTAAAATCTTTTTCACCAGTTACATAACAAAGAGATTTTTCTTTTTTTGTACTTGCATAGTAGCGCATCCATCTATCCCAAAGAGTTTTATTTCGCCATACCTTCGTTTCTGAATCTCCTGGAATTTCAACTACCCAGCGAACAAATGCATCATCCTGTGAAGACAGGACTTCAAATATTTTTGGTGTATCCTCTTTCTTTTTCTTTTCCCATTTTGATAAAAGTTTCCCATCCTCTGCTGCAATTAGAATTTGATAATTGATTAAGTCTTCAATGATAGACCCTTTCTTAATATATTTTAGAACAGCAGCTATTTTAGAATCTGAAAATTTTGAATTACACCAATCTTCTAACTGGGTTATATACGATGCCGTGTATTGTTTTTCATTCCCAGTTCGACTGGAATAATCTAATGCAAGATACTGTAATTTATCGCACAATGGGTGTGGAGCTTCACCGCTAGTACGTCCACCCGAACTCTCAGTGCAGGGAATAATCGTTCTAGCTTCATTTTTCAGAATCACTCTCGCTCGTTGGAAATCACCTTCCGCGTTAATAACAATTTCAATCTGTGCTTTTTGCGTAGTATGACAAAGAGGTAGAAGCGGGACTTCATTATCGTTTGATTCCTCGCCAATCATAGATTGACTATTGTTGTATGTCTCATATAGCTTTTGGATCCAACTCATTTTACGACCTCCTTTCTTCGTAGCCTTCGAGCAAGCCCTGCTCTTCGAGGCCAATTGAAATTGGTGGTTCAGCCTGCATCAGCCTCACGAATTTACGAATCGCACATTCTTCCGGTCGAATGAAACTAATAATGCCGTTGATCATTTGCGGCCGCCAGAAACGTGAATGGAATTCGTTCTTGCCGATTTCATCAGGATAATCAAAACCATGAAACATCAAGTCGAAGGAAAGCTCACCATAATTATCATAGAACCCCTCACCCTCCCCAAATTTGCATGGCTCTACATATCCTTGGCATTCTCTTGTTCCAAGAAATACATCCCTTCTTCCACCTCGTTCGATCATTCGTTTCGCAATGAAATAGTGTTTGTTTTCATTCCGATCTTTTGCCATATCTTCTCGATACAGATTCCATTCGAAATGTGCTTGCACCTGATATTCCACATTGGACAAATATGTATAGATGGCAAGCGAATTCCCACCGCCATAATTTACCGGTCTAGCACTCTGTGTTTGAGTCCTGATGGCATTCATCACCCTCACCTTATCGATGATCCAGACAATGGTAGGTTTCCAGTAAACCGACCCCAATATTCCTTTCAGGGCTTCATAAGTTGGAATTTGATATGAGCATTTTTCCCCTCCTATTTTTGTCAGTGGGTCAGTAAAAAGGGCATACTTACCGGTGACTTTGAACTCTACAATATTATCCATAGGGACCTCCTTGATATATTAGGGACTTCATTTTATTCACGATTTCATCACACCAACCGAACTGGTGGCTGTAGTATTGATCGTCTAGGTAAAAAATTCCAGATCCTTCTTGTACTTCTTGAATTGCATACTTTTTCGTCATCATCTCAAATTCATTAGGGAACAGGCTAACGGAATATCTCTGTGCCATTTTTAGCAGTTTATACTGCTTTTTGATTTCAAAGGCGCCGCATAGCTCGGTCACGATTTCTTCCCCTTCCTGGCCATAAGGAACAACAACACCTCGTGTAGATGAATCGATTACATTGAAAGCTTTAGATGCAGTTTGAAATGACTGTCTGAACGGCATAGCCGGTGCAACGTTAGTAATCCTCATATATTCCGCAATAGATATCGTATTCAACGAGAGAAGATTAAATAAATCATCATCTCTGCCCACAGGTGACTGTTTGCCAACTTTATATTTCATTTCCTCTTTTCGTTGGTAGAAATAATATTTATAGTACTCCTCCATTGCATTTAGCCCAAGTCTGTCATTTTCAAATCTGTCAGGGTCATTTGCAAACTCGTCCAAAACTCGCTCGGCTACTTCTATGCCAATTTTGATGTCTTTCAGTTTTTCGATGTTTTCCTTGCTCGGATTGACAATCCATACATTCCCAAGCTTGCGTTCGCCGTTGCGATTACATCGTCCAGCAGCTTGCGTGATCGAGTCAAGTCCTGCCAGATAACGGATCACCGACCCGAAATCAATATCTACACCCGCCTCAATTAATTGTGTACTGATACATATAACGGGCTGCTTTTTTGATAATTTTTCTTTGATACAGTCCAATACCTCAAGGCGATGTGCCGGACACATATTGGTGCTGAGATGATATGCATTTTTATTTTTTCTTTCATTTATTATTTGGAACAGGGCCCGAGCTGAACTCTTGGTATTAACAATGACCAATACACTACCTTTGTCATGTAATTCTTGTTCTATCAAATTCGCAACATCTTCATTGGTCCAACCACCGATTTTCCTTCTGTCATTGACCTCAACACGTTTTAATTCTTCAAAAAGTTCCTTTGTGTTTGTAATTATCTGTTGTTCTGGCCTAATACTTAATGCCCTTTGAATTGGGTCAACTTTATCCAAAAGAGGTTGAGTCGCAGTGCAAAGGATCACTGTTGATTCACAACTCTTGACAAGAAATCGTATGGCAAGATTGAACATATGTACACAGCGAATGGGAATAGTTTGCACCTCATCAAAAATAATCACGGCGTTCGCGAGTTGGTGCATTCTTCTGGCACCTCTTGTACCAAAACCAAATAATGCTTCGAAAAATTGAACCTGTGTTGTAAATACAATTGGGGCATCCCAATTTTCTGACAAGAGATTTTGTCTACGAGTTTCTTCTTCGGGGGTTAAGTTGGAATGATGTTCTAGAACAACTCTGTCCACATAATTCCCATATTTATCCTTATCTTCTAAAATTTTTCTGACTTCATCTGCATTTTGATCGATAATTGATGTGTAAGGAATAATATAGAAAATTCTCTCCATATTATGAATTTTCACATGGTTCAGGGCAAATCGAAGACTTGCTAAAGTTTTCCCTCCGCCAGTCGGGACAGTTAATTGATAAAGACCTCTAGGTTTTGAGGAAAAATTGAAACAAGACTGGGACACCTTATTACGCAATTCATCCACTTTATTCTTATTCTCTTTTTTCTCGAAATCAACCAGTCGGTTGTTTAGTCGCTGAATAAGAGTCTCCCAAGGACGGTATTGTCCATAGTTTCTAAGCGGAACTTTGTTGGGAGATTCAAAATCAGCAGTATTGAGTCGATCGGC
>JALHEL010000455.1 GCA_022837205.1 Leptolinea sp. | reverse complement strand
GCATATTGAACGGTAGGGTCACTTTGAAAAGGCATTCCCAATCGATAACGATTCAAGAAAACCGAAGCGATCAGTCCATATTCTTCGCTTGACATGGCTTCCCGTGAGACTATGGATGCCAAGGTTACTCCTTCCGCAACGCTTAGTCCTTTCCGCTGAAGGCCTTCTGTGACCTCCCGAGTAAGCTTTTGATTAAAAGTATCCGTAAATCCTTTCAAAAAATTTTGAACGGAGATCGACCGAGCGACGATATAGCTCCCTGCCGGAATATATCCCTCTAAATCGGTCCCTCCCGCCGGATGAAGGTCGCCGGGATAATTTCTCGCAGCTTGCAAAAAATCTTCCGGAGAAATCGAAAGCCCCGAACTCGGCAATAAAGCAGCAATTTCCTCGAGACGCATTCCATTTAAAATCGAGAACTCAACCAGGCTGTTGCCCGTATCCGTCAACACTTTCCCAATCTCCGGAATATTCGACCCCGCCGGAATAATATAACGGCCGGGTTTCAGTTGTCGATCCGCTCCACTATAAATCAGATACCGAAGAAATAAATCCTCATCGGATAAAACTTGTTTTTCTTTTAATTCGCGGGCGATTTCAGCCGGCGTTTCTCCCGATCGAACCGATAACAAGGTCTGATCGATTTTATCCGAAGCCGGTTCCGATAACCGGCTTAATTCGGGTTCCAATCGGATTATCAGACGAAATTGTTGAAATCGACTTAATGCCGGGGAAGCCGGACCGATCACGCTTTCCACTTTCTTTTTCACCCCGTTGAAGTAAACCGCAAGAAACAGAACGCATATGACAAAGACGGCGCCCAAAATTTTCTTCGATCTTCGGTTTTTCTTCTTTCCAAGACGTTCGAAATCCGTTAAGTCGCTTTGTATTCCCTCCGATTCTTGAATTTCGTCCGGTTCTTTTTTATTCATCCTGTTGATCTTCCTTTTTATATTGCTTTTGAAATGCGAGCCAGTCTAAATAATCCTGAAGGATATAAGCGGCTGCCCGGGCATCCTGATGTCCGCGACGCTTTGATTTGGGAACATTCATTGTGATATAAAGATCTTGCACCGCATTCGTGCTTCCGGATTCATCCCAGAGAATGACTTCTCCGCGAAAGTTTTGTCGAACGGCATCCGCCAAATTCTGCGCATGCCGAGCGGACGGACCGATTTCCCCATTCTGTCCCACTGCTTGGCCGATTAAAATCGTTTCGGCATCATTTTCCAGCGCAATCGAAACGATTTTTTGAACATCCTGATCCCTTCCGACATGACGAATCACACCGAGCGATCGAGCTGTGATTCCCAGTGGATCGCTGATCGCTAAACCGATATTTTTTTCACCCGGATCGACGCTTAGAATTCTTCCCATTGCTGATCCTCTATTAAGATATTAGAAGAAACAAAAGGCAATCGGGGAAGCCCTTTCGGCCATATTTTGATGGAAGGTTCCGATTCAAGGTTAATATGCTCCCTAATGGTTTTTTTTGCGTCCTGAATCGTCTTCCCGGAAATTAA
>JALHEL010000053.1 GCA_022837205.1 Leptolinea sp. | reverse complement strand
ACGCTGTTATTGGCTGAGGCGTTCTGGCTGATGGAAGGTTATTTTGTCCGAACCTTGGGGATGCATCGAGTTTATAACAGTGCGTTTATGAATCTGTTACGGGATGAAGATAATGCCAAATATCGGATTCTCCTCAAAAGCACATTGGAATTTGATCCGGATATTCTTAAACGCTATGTCAATTTTATGAACAATCCCGATGAGAAAACCGCGGTAGAACAATTCGGAAAAGGGGACAAATATTTTGGAATTTGTACCATGATGGTTACCATGCCGGGGCTGCCGATGTTTGGGCATGGTCAGATTCAGGGCTTTAAAGAGAAATACGGTATGGAATATCGTAAAGCTTATTGGGATGAGTATGTCGATACGGAGCTGTTGCACCGGCATGAACGGGAAATATTCCCGTTGTTACATCAGCGTAGACGCTTTGCGGAAGTGACGAATTTTGTTTTCTATAATTTTGCGACCGCATACGGTAATGTCGATGAAAATGTCTTTGCTTATTCCAATTACGGCGAAGGTCATCATTCATTGGTAGTCTATAACAATCGCTTTGGGGATACCAAAGGGTATATCATGCAGTCGGTTCCCTTTGTGGTCAAACAATCCGACGGTGAAAAATACACCACCCAAAAAATGCTTTCGGAAAGCTTGCACCTTCATAACGATCCCGAATGTTTTGTCGTGTTTCATGATTCCGCCAGCGGAATGAACTATGTTCGGCCTTCTCAACAAATCTGGCGGGAAGGACTTTATCTGGAACTTTACGCTTACCAATACTATGTATTCAATGATGTATATGAGGTAAGGGATGATTCGGAAGGCACCTGGCGAAAACTGAACAGTTGGTTGAACGGAAGCGGCACGTTGGATCTCAACGATACCATTCAGGAACTGCTGTATCACTATGTTTTGGATCCCTATCGAAATTGTTTTAACGGACGAAAGTTACGCTGGTTATACGGTAAAATCGGCTTGGCAATGATCGAATCCGAATGGCTGGAAATTCAAAACGGGACATGGCCCGATTTTGAAAAATTAATGGATGCATTCAATATCTTTTATGACCTGAACCGCTCCAAAGAAGGCTTGTTCAACGTCTATTGCTACGGTATTAATGAATTTCTCACCGACCCCGAACGGAAGATGATTCCCGGAATGACTCGCTATAATGCCGCATTAAGCAAAATCAAAAAAGATATTACCGATTTTCCCGAACTTTGGATTGCGCTTTTCATCAGTCTGCAGCAGGTGCTGTTAGCGCGTTTTGAGAGAGGAGAAGTCGGAAGCGGGAAAGTAGAAAATATTCTTGATGACTGGCATTTATACAAAGCCCAAGAAAGAATCCTCACGGAAGCCGGCTTCACCGATCATCTTTCTGTCAGCGAACAAATCAACCTTATCCAGTGGTTGTATACCACTTTGGCGGATTTTCAAAAATGGGATCTCAAAACACTGGATGACCGGTTGAATGAGATGCTCAAATCCGACTTTGTCCGGCACGTCTTACGAACCAACACTTATCAGGAAGTCTTATGGTTCAACAAGGAAGCGGCGGAAACATTTTCAGTTTTGTTGGAGCTCATCGGTTTTTACGGAAATGTATTTGATCCGGCTGCATCGGCTTCCTTCCGGATTGAAAACCTGATGGTAATGCAAAAAGCTGCGGAAATATTTACGGAACGGGTCAGATCTTCGGAATATCATTATGACCGGTTGTTTGTCGAAATGCCGGCGATTGAAAATCCGGACCGAACCGCAGCCCCACAAGAGAAGCCGAAAACGGATCCGAAAAGCGCCGGCTCTCCCGATCCCGCAGATAAGTCGGAGCAATCCGACAACGCGGGCGATTATTTAAAGGGATGATTCTGGTCACCGGTGGAACCGGTTTCATCGGGCAAGCTTTGACTAAAAATCTGGTCTCGTTAGGATATCCGGTTCGCTTACTGATTAACCCATCCGGCAAATCTCCGCGGATTCCGCGCGGGATCGCAGTGGATGTCGCGATTTCCGGTATCGATGATGAACGAAACCTGCGGGCGGCGATGAAAGACGTCCAAATTGTTTTTCATTTGATCGGAACCGAATGGAAAGGGATCGACGCCGAATATTCGACGGTGGATATTCCGGCGGCGAAAACAATTTCCGCGGTCGCTGCGCAAATGGGGGTTGAGCGTTTCTTTTATCTGAGCCATTTGGGAGCGGATAAAGCTTCCGCTTATCCCGTTCTGCAAGCGAAGGCTCTATGCGAAGCGGCTGTCATTGCCAGCGGTGTTCCTTATACGATTTTAGAGACGGCTCCGGTATACGGGAAAGGTGATCATTTTACGGAATCTTTTGCCCGCTTAGTCCGAAAAGTACCGTTTGCGGTCCCGCTGCCCGGATCGGGAGAAACAAAAATTCAACCGATTTGGATTGATGACTTAATCACCTGCCTGCTGCTTTGTCTGGATGATTCCAAATCGATTCATCGAACGTTTCAGATCGGCGGGATGGAAATCCTTTCCATTCGTGAATGTTTGGAATTAATCATGGAACAAATTCAGGTTAAAAAAGGTTTTTTGAATATTCCGCCCGTATGGTTGCGCGGGCTTCTGATTGCGATGGAACAGTGGTTTGAAAAGGCACCGAAAATCTATTTTTGGTCGGATTATCTCGCGGAGGATCGGATCACCGCTTTGGATGTACTGCCGCGGGAATTTTCTCTAATTCCGACGCGTATGAGCCGGAATCTGGGCTATCTGACAGAAGCGTCCTAAGAAATATTAATAAGCAGTAATTATATCGAATAAGTATCTAAATAAGGATAATTATAAGAATTCGGTAAAAATTACCGAAATATTCCAATATTTTCCATTAGCGAGTATAATACAACAATCTTAATAAAGCCAGAAAGGCTGTTTGATGCGAAAACAAGCATTTAGTGTTCACGGCCACTTTTATCAACCGCCGCGTGAAAATCCCTTTACGGGGAAAATACCACAGGAACCCGGAGCAACCCCCTTCCATAATTGGAATGAAAAAATTTTAGCACAATGTTACCGACCGAATGCGGAAGACGGCAATTTCGGAAGGATCAGTTTTGATCTCGGTCCGACACTTGCCACTTGGATGGATGAAAATGCCCCAGACGTGATGAAGGAGATCGTTCGGCAGGAACGATCTTTTTATGAAGCGAACGGAGTGGGCAACGGCATGGCGCTTTCCTATAACCATACCATTCTGCCCTTGGCGACTCTCGACGATAAGATTACTCAGATTAAATGGGGAATTGCGGATTTTGAAGCCCGTTTTGGGCATCAGCCGCTGGGTCTATGGGCACCGGAAACGGCTATCGATTTGGAGACCCTGATGGTAATGGAGCAATGCGGGATCCGCTATACCATATTGGCGCCTTGGCAGGCAAATACCCGTGTCGGTTTGGATACCTCCCGACCTTATTGGGTGGATCTCCCGCACGAAAAGCGTATCGCGGTTTTCTTTTATGAAGAGCAGACCAGTATGCGTGTCAGTTTTGATCCCGAGGCAACAGTCAACGCAGATCGATTTATGGATCAATATTTACTGCCACTTTATCCCGACAATTCGCGACGCGAACGGATGTATCTTATCGCTTCGGACGGGGAACTCTATGGGCATCATCAACCGCTGCGAAATAAATTTCTGCAATGGTTAACCACGGGCGCATTGGTTAATCGCGACATCGAATTAACCGTTCCCTCGATTTGGTTACGTGATTACCCGCCGGAAAAAAGTATCCGGATACGGAACAATACCTCATGGAGTTGTCATCATGGGATCAGCCGTTGGGCAAGCGAATGCGCTTGTGCGGAACATGGCGAATGGAAAGCACCTATTCGGCGGGCATTTGATCGTATCGCGAATATTGTCGATACGGAAATGCAGAAAGCGTTGGATCCGTATCATTTGAAATTGCTGGAATTCCGCAATGAATATTCGGCTGTGTTAACCCATCGGGAAACCGCTGAGGCGCAATTGATCCGGCTGACAGGGAAGGCGGCTTGGGAAGAAGCGGAAAAAAATAAAATGTTAAATTTCATGAATGCCCAGTATGAACGCCAACGAATGTATACTTCCTGCGGATGGTTTTTCGGAGATTTTAATCGACTGGAATCGCAGAATAACATTTTGTATGCCGCCAAAGCCATCGATTACACCGAAAAAGCAACCGGATTGGAATTTCGACGGTCAATCAGTCGGTATTTATCGAAAATCGAAAGTCACGATACCGGTTTGAAAGCCAGTACCATTTTTAATAATGCTTTCAAATCCTGCAATCCCGCTGATTCATAAGACTTTCCTGTTTACGGAGTCTGAGTTTGGAGGGTTATTTCGGGATATCGCCGAAAGTCTCATTTCATGATGCGAAAGGGGCCGATTATAATTTCATTGATGAAATGTTCGATAAACAAAATCTCGGCTTTTTTATGGATATTGCTTCTGTCGATTACGGTGAAACCCGTTTCGGCGGATGACACCGGCCTTTGGCTGGATGCTGCCTTTCCGAAAAGCGCCATCGAAACCCTCGGCTGGCAGGGAAAATTTGTTTCGAATAAGGTCGATGCCGATTGTGCCTTGTCGCTTTCCGTTGCCGGTGCTCTTTCAGGTCCGGAAAACAGCCAAAAAATCCGGCTGGTATACGTGCTTGTCGCACCTTATCCCACTTCGAGAGATGTCGTATCGTTAAAAATGATCGAATCTTTTTGGACAGGAAAAGCTATTCCTTCTCTAAGTCAAATATTGGTTGATGCCGAGACAGACGCGGTTTTTTCCGCTGTTTGGGGAGAGCCGAATCGGGATCAAGTTATAACCCTTCCCGCGGACGAGATTCTTGAAACAGCTTGGAGCCGAGAGAAAACTTGGGCGATTATTCCGTTTGATAAATCGGATCCGCGGTGGAAGGTTTTGAAAGTCAATAATATCAGTCCGCTGGATTTCGATTTCGATCCGGAAACCTATCCCTTAACCGTAACCTGGCAAACAGAATCGTTGAAGGCTGATAAGAATTGCCAAATTCCTCAGCCGGCCGGCAATTTCGATCCGAATAAATTAACGACATTGACCCTGACGGGGACGACAGCCATGGTACGCCGGTTGGCTTATGCCATCGAAGATCAGGGGGCTGATTTTATCACTCGGAATATCGGACCGGTTCTCAGCCGTTCGGATTTCACCCATATCAGCAACGAAGTTTCTTATTACGAAGATTGTCCGCCGGGAATTCCGCTGCGGCGCGAAGCGAGATTCTGCTCCCTTCCTTCCTATTCGGCGGTTTTGAAGAATGTCGGGGCGGATTTGATCGAATTAACGGGCAATCATATTTTTGATTGGGGCATTGAGCCCTTCTTGTTCACTTTGGAACAATATCGGGAAGATAATCTGAAATATTACGGCGGCGGGAAGAATGCCGGGGAAGCGCAGCAACCGGTTTTCATCTCACATCACGGGAATCGGATTGCCGTTGTCGGCTGCAATTCCGTCGGACCGGAAAGTGTCTTTGCGACGGATACCCAACCCGGCGCGGCTCGCTGCGATATGGATCGACTGTCTGCCCAAGTCAAAGAACTGAAGGAAGAAGGGTGGATGGTAGTGGTCACTTTCCAAAATTTTGAATATGATGACTACACCGTTCCGCCGGTTGAAAGCCATGATTTTTATGCGATTGCGGAAGCGGGTCCGGTCATTGTCAGCGGCAGTCAAGCCCATGTTCCGCAGGGATTCGCATTTATCGGCAAAACTTTTGTTCATTTTGGGTTGGGGAATTTGCTCTTTGACCAGATTTCCGATATCGAACGGGATTCGTGTTTTGATCGTCATTATTTTTATGACGGGCGTTATATCGGGAATGTCACCGAGACGATTCGACAGGAAGAAACCATGCAGCCTCGTTTTCTTCGTTCAAGCGAGCGAGCCCCTTTTTTAGAAAAACTGTTTGGCGTTTCCGATTGGACAAAGGTGTTTAAATGAAAAAGAAAAGAACCCTACCGGCTGTTTTATTGATTTACTTCTTGCTCGGCATATTCGCTTTGAGCGGATGCGGTTCTCAACCCAAGCTCAGCGCAGAAGAGACTGTTCGGGCATTTATCGATGCTGTTCGCGCGGGGGATATTGAGAAAGCTTCGAGCTATCTGGATGATCCGAGCGTTTCTTTGACTGTCCCGCAAAATCGGTTGGGAGAGGCGATCCGTCAATCCATGAAAGTGGTGTCGGTGAAAGAGAATAAAAATGATGAAACTTCTTCTCTCTTTACCGTTGATGTCACCTTGCAAATGCTGGATGTTTTGCAAGTGATGAGCCGTGCCACCATGTTATACCTGATGGATACCAAAACCGATCCTCAAAAGGTCGATCCGGAAACTATTCAGGATGATCAACGGATGGCGGCGATATATGATACGATTTTGAAGGAAGATGAGAAAAACCCGCTACCCGTCAAAGAGACGCTTTGTATCTTTACGCTGCGGGAACAGAATGGCATTTTGAAAATCGTAATGGATGAATCTTTGGCGAATACGCTTGAAGGAAACATCCGAGAAAATCTTGAAACGATTCGCAAGATTCTTCGGAATCAACAGGAGACAGAACAATGAAAGAAAAAGTCCCATGCAAAGTTTTGATTTTAGGTTCCGGCCCGGCCGGGATCTCCGCCGCAATTTACACCGCCAGAGCCCGATTGGAAACGGTTGTCATCACCGGTCCTTCTTTGGGAGGTCGGATTTCTTTGGCATCGGAAATTGACAACTACCCCGGCGTAACCGATAACCCCAGCGGCACCGAATTAATGAGCCGATTTATCTCACAAGCCGAAAAATTCGGGGCAGTTTTGGATTATGACACAGCTATTAAAGTCAATTTGTCCGGCCGTCCGTTTGAAATCGAGACGGAGGGGAAAATATATCTGGCAGAAAACCTGATCATCACCACCGGTTCCAGAGCGGTTACCATGTCCGTCCCAGGTGAAAAAGAATTAACCGGATCTGGAGTTTCCTATTGCGCAACTTGCGATGGCTTTTTCTTTAAGGATAAAAAAGTGGCGGTGGTCGGCGGAAATAACGAAGCGGTGGAAGAAGCGGTTTTTCTGACCAAATTCGCTTCGTCGGTAACGATCATTCATCGTCAGGGTGAGCTGCGGGCTGATCCGATTCGACTCGAAAAAGCAAAGGAAAACCCGAAGATTCAATATCTGATGAACTCAACCGTCACCGCTGTGTTGGGGAAAGATCATGTCGAAGGCTTGAGAGTCAAAAACATGCTGACCGGCGAAGAACTGGATATGCCATTTGACGGCGTCTTTGTATTTATCGGTCAAAAACCGATCTCGGAATTATACGAAGGTCAGTTGGAGATGGAAAAAGGGTTGATCAAAGTGGATGACCGGATGCGGACAAAAATTCCGGGTGTTTATGCGGCCGGTGAAAGCGTCGACGGCTTTTATAAACAGGTGGTCGTATCCGCCGGAATGGGTGCGATGGCGGGTATTTCATTGATTAAAGATCTTGCCTGATCGGCAACGGAAGACGGAAAGGAACCAGATCATGAATCAACAAGCGGAAGCTTTTATTCAGCAGAAGCGATTGGTTGAAACTTTTTTAGCGCTTGTACGGGTGGACAGCCCCTCCGGTCATGAAGCGAAATTGAGTGACGCGTTGGTGAAAGAATTGATCAAACTGGACGGAGACCCGCATCAGGATGAAATCGGCAACATCGTCGCCTATTTCAAAGGGAACGGCAGCGATGATACCGTTATGCTTTGCGCCCATATGGACACAGTCGGAAACGACGTGGGAATTCAGCCCATCGTATTATCGGATCGGATCACATCCGACGGGACGACCATTTTAGGTGCCGACGATAAATCCGGAATTGCCGTCATTCTGGAAATTCTGAAGGTTTTTAAAGAGCATCCGGAAATCAGCCACCCCGCGCTGGAAGTGGTACTGACCGTTCAGGAAGAAGTCGGGTTGGTTGGATCGTCCTATCTGGACAAATCGCAACTGAAAGCGAAATGGGGACTGGTTTTGGATTCCGGTGGAAGAATCGGGGGAATCACCGTGTCCGGTCCGACCTCGCGAAGATATACGTTTACGATTCTCGGCAAAGCCGCTCATGCCGCCGTGGCGCCGGAACAAGGTATTAATGCCATTCAGGCAGCCGCGTTGGGGATTACCAAATGCCCGTGCGGAAAGGTCGACCCCGAAGTCGTGATCGGGATCGGCGTCATTCAAGGGGGCATCGCCACAAATATCGTTCCGGATAAAGTCGAAGTAAAAGCGATGATTCGCAGCCGGAATCCGGAAAAACTGGAACGATTCAGCGAACAGATGGAAAATTCTTTTCGGGAGGGATGTGAGCCCTTCGGAGCCAAATCAGAAGCGGAAAAGAGCGATTCTTATCAGGGTTATCTGCTGGATGAAA
>JALHEL010000454.1 GCA_022837205.1 Leptolinea sp. | reverse complement strand
GTATACACCCACTCAATACTGTTATTTTGATCCCCAAGATTTCCAATTAGGCGTTAAAGGTTGTTCTGCTGCAAGATACAGTATGTGTGTCGAACCGGATGGCACTGTCCTCCCTTGCCAATCATGGTATGAAGGGGTCGGAAACATTTTGACGGACCCATGGCAGAAAATTTGGAATCATCCGTTGTGCAACGAAATTCGTGAACGGAAGAGAATGCCCGAAAGCTGCAATATCTGCGAGAAATCACAAATCTGCGGAGGAGGTTGTCCGTTAGCGGTGGATTACAAGCCTCCGGTTAAACCCCAGGCTTCCATTCCCAGTTGCTTCTGATTCCGAAAATATTTGAAATGGATACCGATTTGTCTGCCTTAAATCTCCGTTTCGAACAACAGGCGAAATGGACTTTTGATTTCCAGCGAAAATTGTTTCATGACCGGCGGACACCGCCGCCCTGGAAAATTCTGGAAGTCGGCTGCGGGACCGGAGCCGTCCTTCGACAAATGGGACAAATGGGATCCGTAAATGATATCTTTTACGGTATCGATTCGGACAGAGTGTCATTGTCTTTTGCTCGCACATCGGAAGAAGGGCATTTTTGCAACGCATTCGGCTCGGATCTTCCGTTCCCAAATGAATCTTTTGATCTGGTATTTTGTCACTATTTCCTGCTGTGGGTAAAAAATCCCGTAATGATTCTGAAAGAAATGGCACGCGTTTGTAAACCCGGCGGAATGGTCGTGGCTTTTGCCGAGCCGGATTATGAAGCGAGAATCGCTTATCCTCCTGAACTCGATTCACCGGTTCGTCTACAGACAGATGAATTAATTCGACAAGGTATCAATCCGACGGCAGGCAGGCAGCTTTCTTCTTGGATGGAAAATGCCGGCTTTGTAAACCCCGTCGTCGGGATCCACGGGTTTGAATGGCAAGGTGAGCAATATAAGCAATTCCTCGAACAAGAATGGGATCAGCTGAAAAAGGACATTCATCTCACTGAACCATCCGAACTTCCCATCCGAGAAAATATAATTTTTTATACCCCGACATTTTATGCTTATACGAGGCTGTAAGTTCCGAAAAATCCCGGGGCGATATTCTATCGTTCCGAAATCCGTTTTATTGAAACAACCCTAAAATTTTTTGCGGTCCATCATCATTCTTACTCTCGATTTTCTGATCGATCAAAGGTTGTTTTGTCTTATTCGGGAAAAGAATTAGCCGGCAAGAGAATTCTTATTTCTTGTTTGGTTTATAATGCTTTCGGTACATTATCATAAATTTTCAGGAGAGAAGAACAATGCAATATGATTTTGATCAAATTATCGATCGTCGTGGAACGAATTCGGTAAAATGGGAACATTTTCCTGCCGATGTTCTGCCGTTATGGGTGGCTGATACCGATTTTGCGGTTGAACCCGCAATTATCAGAAGGATTCAAAAAAGATTGGAACATCCGATTTTAGGCTACAGTATCGACAGTGTCGAACTCAAAGAAACCGTTCAACAGCGGATGGAAAGACTATA
>JALHEL010000453.1 GCA_022837205.1 Leptolinea sp. | reverse complement strand
CTTGCGCGAGCGGTTTATCCCATGAGACGAAGTTGCACTCCGGGTATCGCGAGCAGCTATAGAACACCCGCCCGCGTTTGCTCCGCTTCTCCACCACCTCGCCCTGACGGCAATCCGGGCAAGTGACCCCGATTTTTTCCAGCCAGGGTTCCGTGTGCCGGCACTTCGGAAAGTTGGAACAACTGATAAACCTTCCAAACCTCCCCGTCCGCAGCACTAGATCACCGCCGCAGTCAGGGCACGCCCTGCCGACCGGCTCGGGTTTCACCTGGGTCTTGGGCATATTCTCCTTGGCATGGTCGAGGCTTTCCTTGAAAGGTCCGTAAAAATCACGGATGACATCCACCCAACCGGTCTCGCCTTGTGCGACCGCGTCCAGTTTGTCTTCCATCGCAGAGGTAAAGCCGATGTCCACGATCGACGGGAAAAATTATGAAGGCAGTCATCTGTTTGTTCAAGTGCAGAACGTAGTCTTCCAGATTATGTCTTACGGAACCAGAGGGACCATTGATAAATATCGAGAAGATCTGAAACAAATAACGGATAGTTTCTCTTTTGAGTACTTTTAACTTAAAAATACTTTTTTGCCGCTAAGGAAATCCTTCTTCTCGGTGGAATGGCCGATTGAAAAATCCGTTTTCAACAAGCGAAAACGGATTTTTTTATTCGGAAGTCGGAAGAACTTTCGGTTGCGTTATTTGAGAAATACTTGATCAGAAATGAAATATAAGAAAATATATTATGTAGACTTATATAGAATTACAATTGTGTCTATATATTTTGTAATTCAAAAGTTATGCCTATGAAAAGATATATAATTGATTTGTTACGAAAGAATTCATAAAAAAAATCGGCTGCGGGGAGGCATACCATGACGACATGCGCAATTGTTGGGATTAATTGGGGAGATGAGGGAAAAGGCCGGATGGTAGATCTGGTTGCCATGGATTACGATGTTGTGATTCGTTATCAAGGAGGCAATAATGCCGGACATACCGTCGTTAATGAATACGGAAAGTTTGCATTAAATCTCGTCCCCTCCGGTATTTTTCGGAGAGAAGTTGTAAATGTGCTCGGAAGCGGGACGGTAGTTAATCCGGAACATCTTTGCGGCGAAATAGATAAATTGCGAAAAGCCGGAATCACCATTACCCCCGAGAATTTCATTATCAGTGACCGTTCGGTGATTGTTTTTCCGTACCATATTGAACAGGATTCACTGGAAGAATCAAGATTGGCAGATAAAAAATACGGATCGACCAAACGAGGAATTGCGCCGGTATATGGCGATAAATATTTAAAGAAAGCGATCCATATGGGCGAATTGCGTTATCCCGATAAATTGAAAGCCCATTTGGATGATGTTCTGAAATGGAAAAATTTAACCATAACCAAAATTTATGAAGCAGAACCATTTCAATTGGACGAACTGATGGACTGGGTGACGGAATTCGGCGGGAGATTACTTCCACATATTACCGACACCGGGGACTTTTTACGGAAGGCATACGCGGAAGGAAAGAATATTCTTTACGAAGCGCAG
>JALHEL010000452.1 GCA_022837205.1 Leptolinea sp. | reverse complement strand
TATAACAGTACTTCGGGCTTATCCGAAACTTCCGATCCGATGGTTTTTACGGTTGCCGCTCCGACGTCGAAACCCGGGAAACCGATTTTGGAAGAGCCGAATGATACCTATACATCCAGTTCGGTGAATTTTATCTGGAAACCTGTTTCCGATGCCACCACCTATACTGTTTATTGGACTTCACAATGGGGGCAAACGGGTTCAAAGACCTTAGCGGCAGGTGATGTCTCCTGTATGAGCGGTGACTGTCATGTGTCCGATATCATGCCGGCGATCGGCAGTTACAGTTGGTATGTGATTGCGACCAATTCCGCAGGTTCGACGCAATCCGATCCGATGTATTTCACCATTCATTTGGGAGTAACCGCTCCGACCGGAGTGTCGCCGGTCGGTACCGTTAATAACAGTCAACCGTTTAACTATACGTTTACGGCGGTAGAAGACAACACCTATGAATACAACGTCAGAGTTTTCAACGTTTACACCAACGCGCAAGCGGCGGACTATTATTGGAATGTGAGTGATCTGAATTGTAGCGGCGGGTATTGTACGGGCACCGCCAATTCCACACTCCCGAGCGGATATTATTATTGGAAAGTGAGAGCGCGGTCCAATAACGATGTCAGCGAATGTATCCAAACGCCGGTACCGGTTTTCAGTTGGAAACCCATTACCGGGGCGACCGCTTATTGGCTGCGAATTTATGATGCGGCCGGTACCATGATTTATTCGGGATTGACGGATAATTCCGTTTGCGATTATCAAACCTGTACCTATTCACCCAATTTTACGCTGCCCGGTAACGGGAACTATTCATGGGAAATTATCGGCGGTTCGAATGCCGGAGTGGCATGGAACAACGCTTACGCGACGTTCACCTATCAGGGGCAGCCGATCAAAATCGTTCCGGCGAAAGAGCCGGCGGAAATACGCTTTGTCTATCCCGCTGAAGGCGGAAAGCTTTATACCGGCGAGGCGCAAATCATTTGGGTCGATCCGTTTGAAACGGTCTCTTCTTATAAAGTGACCATTTTGGATACCAACGGTCAGCACTTGTTGGATGCCGTGCTGGATCGAAAATCCGCGTGGTGTGACGAAAAGACTTGCACCATCGAATTCGCCCAGATTCCCCTCAACCAGCTATATAAAATTGAGATTACGCCGGTCGGTAAATCCGGCAAAGAGGGGAAAAAGGCGTCGCTGAATTTCAGTGTAACCGATCAACCGTTGGAATTTGAAGCGCTTTATCCGATGCAAAATCAAAAGGCGGATCGACAACCGTTCTTCAGTTGGAGGTTGCCGTCCGGTACACCGGAAGATCAGCAGCGGAAGTATACCTACGCCATCCGACTTATCGACAAGACCAGAAACAGGGAATCCGTATTGGGTCCGTTTACTTGCGAATCGGACGGAATGGTATGTTTCAAAGGCGGAGCCTTCTTCACCTTATCCGCCCCGCTCGAAGCAGGTCAATATCAGTGGGGTGTTCAGGTGAAAGAGCTGCAAAAAGTCTCCGCTGCGTTGACATTTGTTATTGAATAGCGTTTTGTCTTGAGGAAAGAGCGGCTGCCCGGTGAAATTTTCGGGCAGCCGTTTCATTTAAAATACCGATCAAAGAAAGACGAAATGGAACCTTTTAAGGTAAGATTAAAAGGTTGAAATATCCGTAACGGGAAAGCGGGATTCGGACGCTAACTGTTGTATTTTTCGCCGGAGGAAAATCAAGAAAATGAGCGAAATGCGATATGGCACTTTTAACGCTCTTGAGAAACTGAAAAAGAAATTGTGGGCAGAATACGACCATGATCGGGCAACGGTCATCGTTTGTGTTTGGGATGGACCGCAGGCAGCGGATGCAATTGCCGTATTTACGGCTTTGGAAGAAACAGCCCGCCGAAAAGAAGCGGATGTGCGGATTGAGCTGAAAGAAATCGACGGACGCGATTTGGAAGATCAGGGACCGCTCGTAATGTTGATGCCAAGCTATGAAATCATCTCACATGTCGTTCCAGCGGATGCGCCGGACCTGGTTGATCATGTGATCGAGGATTATCGGGTATTGGGAGATTTTTTCCGAAACGATCCGGAAAATGAGTCAAGGCAGCTCTTTGCGAAGCCGGAAAACCAAACGGCGAGGCGCACGAAAGAAAAAACGAAATCCAGCACTCGGATCGCATTGGAACAGGCGTTTGAAAAGATTACCGCAAAATATGATTCTTCCAAGCCGAATATCATTATTTGTGCTTGGGAGGGTAAATGTGCCTCGGAAGCGATGGATTTGTATTATGCGTTCAGGCAGGCGCAGGACAAACTGGGATCCAATGCCCGGATCCACATCAAAAAAATCGATGCCGGCGGATTTAAAGATCAGGGTCCTTTGGTGATGACTCTTCCGACACGGGCATTGTATGTGAAAGTGCGAAAATATGATGCCGAAACGATTATCCGGCGGACGATTCTGCGAAATGAGGTCTTGGAAGGGCTGCTTTATCGGGAGAAAGTTCAGGAAGAACCGAAAACGTTAACCTTGACGGAATTAGCCATATTGGCGGCTGATAATCATTCCGAATCCGACGAGAATCTGCGAAATGGGATCCAATCCCAATTACCGGCTTTCTTGCCTGTTTTAGAGCCGCGAAAGTTGGCTTTGATCCGTTCCGATGCTTTACGGATGCTGGGATTAAATCATCTGCGGGGCTTGGATGATGGCACTGAAAGTTCCTTGATTTCCGCCTCCGATTTTTATTATGCCGAAAAGACAAAGGCCGAAGCTTCC
>JALHEL010000451.1 GCA_022837205.1 Leptolinea sp. | reverse complement strand
TGCGGCAAAATCCGGGGAAGAGTTGGTGAAAGAACAAGCCTATGTTTTCAATGATCGCGGCGGCGGTGAAATTGCGCTCCGTCCCGAATTAACCCCGACTCTGGCACGGATGGTCGCACAAAAACAAAAAGAACTGGTTTACCCGCTGCGTTGGTGGTCGTTCGGTCCGTTTTGGCGCTATGAACAGCCTCAAAAGGGTCGGACTCGTGAATTCTTTCAATGGAATATCGATTTGATCGGAGCGGCGGGATATGAGGCGGATGCCGAATTACTGGCTATTTGTGCCGCTTTTTTCGAACAACTGGGACTGACATCCGAACAGGTTCAAATTAACGTAAATAACCGCCGTCTGATGGATGCTCAATTGGAAAAAATCGGAATCGATCAGGATCTGAAGCCGGCTGTTTATAAATTGATTGACCGCTGTGACAAATTGAGACCGGATGCCTGGCGGGAATATGCATCGGAATGCGGTGTCTCGCCGGTTCAGCTGAACGCGCTGACCGATCTCCTCGAAAATCGCGATTTATGGAAAGAATCCGAGGAGCTTTCTACGATTTTTAAGCTGATCCAAGCGATGGGATACGAAGATTATATCAATTATGATCCCCATGTCATCCGCGGATTGCTGTATTATACGGGAACGGTGTTTGAAGCCAGGGATAAAGCGCCGGAAGGTCGGGCTTTATCGGGCGGCGGGCGGTACGAGAATTTGGTGGCGGATGTCGGCGGTGACCCGCTCTCCGGCGTTGGCTTTGCCATGGGCGATGTGATGATTTCGGTCGTTCTCGAAAAATACGGGAAATACCCGGAATTATCTACGCAACCGGCTCGCATTGTGGTTACCTGTTTTAATAGTGAAACGCTTCCGGAAACTTACGGGTTGGCCGAAGAAATTCGCAGAAGCGGGATCAATGTGATAACCTATCCCGAAGCGGCCAAACTGGATAAACAATTGAAATTCGCCAATCGGATCGGTGCCCGGTTCGCTTTGATTGCCGGACCGGATGAAATCTCAGCGGGAAAAGTTACCGTCAAAGATCTGACCAATCGCACACAAGAAACAATTGAGAAACAGGATTTGATTGAATTTCTGAAACAATTGGGCTTTTGATTCGCAAATGATGTCGAAACGTGGTATACTTTTTTGGCTGAAAAGAATGATTTACAGCTTGCCCTCGTGGCTCAATGGATAGAGCGGTTGACTTCGAATCAAATGGTTGGGGGTTCGAGTCCCTCCGGGGGCGCCTTTCTCCCTTCCCAACATGTACCGGGGAGGGAGTATTTTATTGCGGCGGAGTTTTCACCTGCCGGTGTGATTCGGACGATGAAGGATCGCAAAGTCGCTTTTATTATGATAAGCGGAATATCCGGATCTCGTAGGGCACTGACATTCTTCTTTGAGTGGTTATAAATATCTTCGAATAGGTTGGTTTCTAATTTCAATGTTTCTTTTTTCATGATCATCGCATCCCGAATGACAGCCTGTTGAGTTTGTAATTCTAGCGGCTTCTTGCGCAGCGGGTCGGTATTCCCCATATCAGCGATGGCATTAATGAC
>JALHEL010000450.1 GCA_022837205.1 Leptolinea sp. | reverse complement strand
TCCTTTTACGGACATTATGCTCGCAGTTTGGCTGCGGGGATGGGTTTTAAAGGCCGAGATATTCCTCCCCGGCCTTTATATATTGTATTGTTAGCCGTTTTTCATCTGCTGATCGGAAATCAGTATGACTCGGTGATTCTTTTACAGACCCTTGTATTGGGGATATTGCCCGCTTTGATTTATCTGATCGGCAAAGAACTGCACAGTATCGGAGCCGGATTGGCGGCAGCTTTGCTGTGTATTTTACGGGAAACCAACTCCATCCTCAGCGCACCTTTTGCGCATAACGTCTCCACTACGAAGTACTTTTTTGCTGATTTACCGACCGCCTTGGCTGCTGCGTTCTTCGTATTGATGCTGATACGGTGGCTGAAAGCTCAACGCGAAGACAATTATCGTAAAAATGTTTATGCGGTATTAACCGGAGGAGCTTTGGGAATGATGACGCTGATTCGTACTCAGAGTCTTTCATTGATTTTCGTCCCTCTGGCCTTTTTGTTTATCCGGACCCGAAAGCAATTTAGCCGGCGTCTCTCACAATTCATTCTTTTTACCACGGCCCTCTGTTGTTGCCTATTCCCATGGCTCATTCGCAATAAACAAATAACCGGTAAATTTGTTTTTGATCACCCGGCTACCCAAACCGCCGAGATGGCGATCAGCTACAATATAGGAGGAACGGATCTGACAAACGATGAAGGGATGAACGAAGGGGAATATTCCGAAAAACTGACCCGTTCGATTCTGACGTCTGTCAAACAATATCCCAAAGAAATAGCAACTTTCATAACCGCGCATTTTGTCAATAACGAAATCTGCAATTTGCGATTATTCCCGTTACGGGATCGATTAAGCCGCCCGATGGAATTAATCAAGCCGACGACACCTTTTTGGGAAGAAATAAACAATGATCAGTTATCGATCTATAACCTGATCTTTTTGGCATTATCCTATGCACTGCTCGCATTCGGCATCTCAGCTTCCATGGAAAGTCATATGCGCGAAGGATTGGTACCGTTGGCGGTGATCCTGTTATTTAATCTCAGCACCGCCGTCGGACGTTATTCTGCCGGAAGATATCTGATCCCGGTTGATTGGATTATCTTTTTATACGGCGGAATCGGAATAGCCGAATGGCTATATCGATCATTTCGACTGAGCGGTTTTACTCCGCCGCAGACATCCAACGAAGAAACCGAACGGGAAGCTGCCCAATTCGTTCAGCCCGCCAAACTTCATCCAAAGCGAAAGCTCGGTTTATATCTCGGGATTTTTTTAGCAATCGGTTTATCGCTTCCTCTTTCCGAAAGAATCATTCCGATGAGATTCGAAGCGGCATCGCGGGAAGCTGTGCTTTCAAAACTCGAAGTCGATCCGAATGACTACGATACCGCTGACGCTGTTGTTATGAAAGCCATTGCGATTTACCCGCGATATTATGCCGCGGGAGAGGGTGAACCGGAAAGCGCAAAACAGGGATACGGAGTTTCCGATTATGGCCGGCTCATTTTTCTGACCCTTTCTCCCGGCGGTTTCGGGACGATCGAGCTTCGAACCGAAA
>JALHEL010000449.1:1066-3639 GCA_022837205.1 Leptolinea sp. | reverse complement strand
CTGCAGCCGTTCTCGGTGTTTTACATGCGTTTATCTGTGTCACGCTGAAGGCAGACCAAGTGGTCAGCGGATTGGCGATTAACTTCGTCGGAACCGGCGTCAGTATGGTTCTAGGAGCCAACCTGTCAAATTTAATCGGTAAAGTAAATCTTCTCCCTACTATATCATTTCACGCGTTAAGCAAGGATTCCGCTGTCAGCGAGGCGCTATATATCCTGACAAAACAAAATATTTTGGTTTATATCGGTTTGATTATGATCCCGATTGCAAACTGGTATTTGTTTAAAACCCGTCCGGGAATGCACTTGCGGGCAATCGGTGAAAATCCCGAAGCCGCAGATTCAATGGGTGTCAGCGTTAATAAACTTCGTTATCTTTATACGATATTGGGAGCGGCACTTGCTGGTCTGGGCGGAGTATCCATCAGTTTGGCAATTTATCCGGGATGGTTCTCAGAATTGACGACAAACGGTAAAGGATGGATTTGTGTCGGTTTGGTTATCTTCTCACAATGGCGACCGATCCGTGGCGCTATGGGCGCATATTTCTTCGGACTGCTCTCGCGAGTGATTTTAAACCTGAAGATTCCGGAAACCCTTATCGGCGGAATTAAGAATCCGTTTTTTGCAAATCCGAACCTGACTTTCTTCCTTGAAATGATCCCTTATTTATTTACCTTGATTGTGATGATTATCGGCGCAAACGAAGCCCGCAGAAAAAGGATCGGCGCACCGGCTGCATTGGGTCAACCTTATTCCCGTGGGCAGAGAGGAAAATAGACTTTTATGTCATATTATGTTCATCAACCGAAAAAACTTGCGGACGTTACGATTGATTTGGTCAATGTCGCAATGGGGAAAGCTCCGGCCGATTTAATTATCCGGAACGGAAAACTGGTTAATGTGAATCTCGGCATCGTCCAAAATAATATGGATGTTGTTGTAAAACACGGATTCATCGCTTATGTCGGCCGGGATACCGAAAATAAAATTATGGCGGATGAAAATACCCACATTGTGGATGCCAAAGGCCGTTATTTGGTTCCCGGTTTGATCGACAGCCATGTTCATATTGAAAGTTCAATGATGGATCCCCGCCATTTTGTAGAGGGAATATTGCCTCACGGTACCACAACTATTTGTCCGGATAATCATGAGATTGCAAATGTATTGGGATTGAAAGCTGTGGAGCTGTTCCACAATTCGGCGAAGGGATTACCGATTAAATTCCTGCTGGCAATGCCGGTTTGTGTCCCGTCTGTGATCGGATTTGAAAATGCCGGAGCAGAGATAAACGCCGATGATGTCACAACGGCCTATTCCAAAGGTTGGGCACAATTGCAAGGCGAACAGATGAATTTTCCGGGTGTAATTCATGGCGATGAACACGTGCATTCAATTATCAAAGCTTCTCTTGATGCCGGTGTCATCCTGACCGGTCACTACTCCAGTAATGAAATCGATCAGGGACTAAATCAGGGACTAAATGCTTTTGCCGCAACCGGAATCTCCTGTTGCCATGAAGCAACAACGGCTGATGCGGTAATGAAACGCTCCGAACTGGGATTTTACAGCCAGCTGCGTTACGGATCCGCTTGGTTGGATTTGCCGAATACCATAAAAGCTTACACGGAAAATCCGGGCTTAGATACCCGCTACCTGACAATCTGTACGGATGATGTAAATGCCGCAACGATTATCCGGGAAGGACAAATGGATCGGGCTGTTCGGATGGCAATCAAGAACGGTGTCCCTCCGGTGATCGCTGTTCAAATGGCCACATTAAATGCCGCTCAATTGCTGGAAAAAGCTCGATGGATCGGTTCGATTTCACCGAGTCGGGCGGCAGATATTCTTATCGTCAGCGATTTGGCGGAATTCGTAATCGACGAAGTATATAGTGACGGAGTTTTGGTGGCAAAAAATGGGATCTTAACCGTCGAACTCGAACCGTATCATTACCCCGAATATTCCTTAAAAACAGTTCACTTAAACTTGCTCAAACCGGAAGACTTCCGAATTCCGGCAAATACAGATGAACCGGTCAACATTCGAGCAATCGAAATTCAATCGGGAATGGTGAACACAATTGAAAAAACAAAAAAGATGCATCCGATTAATGGAATGCTTGAATCGGACGTGTCACGGGATTTAGCCAAAGCTTTTATCTTTTACCGCCATGCTCCGAAAGAGGGAGTGAGTAACAGCCGCGGATGTGGATTTGTCACAGGGACGAAATTCAATGCAAATTGTGCATATGCGTCTACCGTCTCTCACGATTGTCATAACCTTCTGGTAGTCGGAACCGGTGACTCCGCAATGGCTTTGGCTGCCAATGAAGTCATTAAATCCGACGGCGGAATCGCAATCGTAGTGGACGGAGATTTAGCCGCTAAAATTGAATTGCCGCTTGCAGGTTTAATGTCTTTGGAACCGATCGATATCGTCGCCAGGAAAATCGAGGCTGTAGAAAATGCTCTGAAAAAAGCCGGAGCTTTGTATGAATCGATTGAAATGACATTAAGCCTGTTGGGACTCATCGTGATCGAAGAACTTCATTTGAGCAATAAGGGG
>JALHEL010000449.1:0-1037 GCA_022837205.1 Leptolinea sp. | reverse complement strand
CGGAAATTCAGCGAAAACCGACCTTCGGTTCATCCGATTGGAGATTAGGTTTAATCTTCTTTAAATTCCCATTTCTCCCAACGATTATTACCGGTATTCGAAACGGTTGCCACCAGTTTCGGATTTCGTAATTCCAAGCCAGTGTAGTAATAAACCGGAATGATGATAACTTCTTGCGAAACGATTATTTCTTCCGAATGAGCGTAAAGGGCAGCCCGTTTTGCCGGATCGGTCTCCTTCCCGGCAGCAATAACGGTTTGAGCATAATCCTGATAGGCGGGATTACTGACATCCGTACAATCCTTGGAAGGCCAATCGGCAATTTTCTGAATCGTCGCTCCGCACAAGAACATATCTGCCGTAAAATTATTGGCATCCATGTAATCATTGGTCCATGTTGAGCGATAAACGTTTTCTTTGCTTTCCATGCGCTCCACTTTGAACACATCCCATTCTGTATTTTTTAGATTTACATTAATTCCCAACGTATTTTGCCACATGAATTGAATGGCTTCCACATAGATTTTGAGATCTTCACGCGTCGGATAAATAAAACTGATCGTAATATCCTTCGGTTCGATTCCTTTTTCGTCACAATAGGATTGAATTAATTGTTTTGCCCTTGCGGGATCATAATCGATTCCGAGTTCCGGGAAATCTTCTTCATGAGGTGCACCCGATAATGCCGGATGAATAAAAATCGAGGCGACTTTACCGGTTTTTAATGTTTTTACAATAGCCTGCTTATCAATAGACATGCTTAATGCTTTCCGAACGCGAACATCATCCGTCGGCGGAACTGTCGGATTAAGAGTCAAAAATTCCGTACCGATATCACCCGGAACTTCAACCGCCATCTTCGAAAGCACGGGGTCTGAAACGATACGATCATAATCCGAAATCGGGACCTTTGCCACATCCATATTGCCGGCTTCAAATTCAGCCAAAGCGGCTGAATCTTCCAAAATCGCGATATGAACACCGGGCAATTTTGCTTGAGGAACCGATTCGGTTCCGGGCCAATAGGGATTTTTTAT
>JALHEL010000052.1 GCA_022837205.1 Leptolinea sp. | reverse complement strand
ATGAAAGACGGAGATAGGGATGCGATGATTTTGTAAGAACAGGATAAAATTATGGAAAATTCTTCGGAAAAATTAACATTTAAAGAAGCTTTTGAGCAACTTCAAAAAATAGTGGAACAACTCGAAAGTGAAACGGTTGAATTAGAACAAGCGATGGAGTTATATAAGGCGGGTATGCAATTATCGAAATATTGCAGCAGCTTATTGGAGCAGGCTGAGTTGAAAATTCGGACGATCGGTCAAACCACCGTAAACGGAGATAAAGACAGTGTTTCTGACTGAATTTTTCGGTAATCCGGCGGTTGTTTCCGGATTGGCTGCCATGATGCTTGCGCAGCTATTAAAATTGTTACTGAATTATGCATTAAACAAAAAATGGGATTGGGTTTTACTGATTGAGAGCGGCGGAATGCCGAGCTCCCATTCCGCAATGGTCACAGCCATTGCGGTATCGATCGGATTATGGGAAGGATTTGATACCGCTGCTTTTGCGGCGGCTTTCGGGTTGATGGTTATTGTGACTTATGATTCGGCCAATGTCCGATGGCAATCGGGGCTGCATGCACAGAAAATTAATCAATTATTACGGGATGTTTTCAGCGGACAACCGATCAATGATCAATTGTTGAAAGAAGTCATCGGTCATACTCCGCGGCAGGTTTATATAGGGGTTATTCTCGGGATTTTGGTGGCGCTGGCGGTAGATTTTTTGTGGGTATGAAACAGACAAACAGAATGAATAAAAGAATTCATATTTTAGGCGGCGCGGCGATTATCCTCGGTGCGATTCTGGCAGGATTGGTTCTGTCTGTTTTTCTGTCGAACAATCATCGTGTCCGTGCTTCTCAAACAACCGATTTGCCGACCGTAACCCTGATTTCGGAAATGATTCCCACCCATACGACCGTTTTGCCGACCGAAACGATGACGCCGAGTCCGGTTGTCCCTTCTGCGATACCGACGGTTCAACCGACTGCGTTGAGCGCCGCAGACTGGAAAAACTGGCCGATTCTTCCCGAAAGGGTCAGCACAAAGATGATCGATGTTTATCGAGCCGGGCAGGAAAATGGCAACAAAGCAAACCGGTTCAGCAAAGTCGGTGACAGTAACAGCATTATGCCTTCTTTTTTGGGATGCTTTGATTACGGTGAAAATGGGTATAAATTAGGCAAGTATGCCGCTCTGGAAGAAACGATTAAGCAATTTCAATGGTCTTTTTCGCGCGAATCCCGGGCGACAGCCAACGGTATTACGGCGATGCAACTGGATACCTATCATTGGTATGAGGATGATGTCTGTTGGCCTTATGAATCCGCAACGTCTTGTGAATACCGGTTGTGGCAACCATCCATTGCTTTTATCGCATTGGGAACGAATGATGTCTACATGCCATTAGCCGAATTTGATAAACACATGCGTTCGTTGGTTCAAAAATCCATCGATCGATATGTGGTGCCGATTTTGGTAACAAAAGCGGATAATCTGGAAGGAGACGGCAGTTTCAATCAAGCAATTGCACAAATTGCTTTGGATTATGAGGTGCCCTTGTGGAATTTATGGCGGGCGATGGATCCGTTACCCGGGCATGGGCTTCGTGAAAATGATGTTCATCCCACATTTAACAATACGAGCCTTTGTGATTTCAGCGGCGATGATTTGCAGACTTACGGCTGGACGGTTCGTAATTTAACCGGTTTGCAAGCTTTGGATCGAGTCTGGCATTTGCTGAATCAGGGGGTGACATCTTCCTCTCAGTGAAAAAAGCTTGTATGTTTTATATCTACAAACAAAGAAAAAGGTTCTTGATGACCGTTTTACAATTTAGAAATCAATCTTTGGTATATTCAACGGATGTGCCGCGCTCGGCATCCGTGGCAAATATGTTCGGTTTAATGCCGGTTTTCGCTTCATAAATCAAAGCGATATTTTTCATAAACAGTTCGGCATATTCGGTTTTTACCAGTGCGATGGCGCTGCCTCCGAATCCTCCCCCTGTCATTCGGGCGCCGTAACAACCGGGTTGCTTCTGCCCTTCTTCTGCCATAATATCCAACTCTTCACAAGAAACTTCGAAATCATCCCGAAGGCTGGCATGACTTTCATTCATCAACTGCCCCAGGCGGACCGGATCATTCCTTTCCATACATCCGGCAGCCTCCAACGTACGGGCATTCTCGCTGATAACATGCCGGCAACGACGGCGGATCACCTCATCTAACCGATCGGCGCCATCGTTGAACTCCTCCATTGTCACATCACGCAAGAATTTTTTCCCGAAGGCTTTGGCGCCTTCCATACATTGCCGGAAGCGATCATTGTATCCGCTTTCAACCAATGCGTGTTTTACCATCGTATTCATGACAACAATAATCGTATCGGTCGGTAAAGCATGAGGTTGAATATCCAATGAACGACAATCGATCAGAATGGCTTTCCCTTTTTCACCGGTAGCCGAGATCAATTGATCCATTATCCCATTATTTAAACCGATCCACTGATTTTCCGATTGCTTGCTGATAACGGACATCTGTATCGGGTCCCATTGAAACCCGCCGGTCAGGGAGAAAGCACGAGCGGTAACCAAATCAAGAGCAGCCGATGAGGATAAGCCGGCACCCAGAGGAAGATCTCCTAAGAGCAAGCCATCCCAACCTTTTAATGGGTATCCGTTGTCATGCAGCGCCCAAGCGATGCCCTGAGGGTAACAAGCCCACCCCGTGATTTTTTGGGAAAAATCGGTAACGGAGAATACAACATCTTTATCGATATCCGCAGAATAAAGGGAAACATGATCGGTTTTATTTGCTTTGATTGCCAACCATTGTGCATATTTAATTGCCATCGGGAAAACGAACCCCTCGTTATAATCCGTGTGTTCGCCGATGAGGTTGATACGCCCCGGTGAACGAACGACAAAATCGGGATCGGCTCCAAATCGGTTTTTAAATGCTTTTATGATTTTTTCAAGCATGGCAATGATCCTTTCGGCAGCTTTGATAAAAAATAATCAATTCGTTTTCCTTTGATCGATTTATTTTATCATTAGGTTGGCAGGGGATAAGGCAAAAGCGACTGAATTCAAAGAAGCAGAAAAGATTGTTTAACGAATGAAGACATTCGCCATTGATTTCGGTAATACCAATACAGTTCTTGCTTTCCGAGAAAGTTCTTCTCGGGAGGCGCAGTGTATTGATTTGCCGGGTATCAGTGAGCCCGGAAGTGTTTTGATTCCTTCCATGATCCATTATGGGGACGGGCAAACTCTCATAGGAAGTCAGGTTATCCGAGAGGGAAAAGAAAATTCTTATAATACGTTTCGCTGGATGAAACGCTATATCGGCATGAACAGCCCCTATCATATCCGAGTGAACGGCGAGAAAATCAGCGCAAAACAAGCTGCAGAAGAGTTTCTTTCGAATCTTATCCGTGAAACGGAGGAACGCTTTGCCGTACATGCCGATGAACTGGTTTTTTCCGTACCGGTGGAATCCTTCGAATATTATGCGAATTGGCTGATTTCCTGTTTTACGATCGATGGCTTCCGGAAAGTCCGGATCGTGGATGAAGCGGTTTCGGCGGCTGCCGGATATGGCTTAAAAATGCATCCGGGTGAACCTGCTTTGTTCTTTGATTTCGGGGGCAGCACCATGCAGGCTACCGTCGTTCTCTTACATGAACCGAATGGGCGGGAAGGTTTTCTGCCGGAATCTTTTCAGGTGATCGGGAAATCCGGTTGTTCCATTGGAGGATCAACGGTAGACCGTTGGATATTTGAAGAAGCGCTGATGCAGAATCGAAGAGATTTTTCCGATCCGGTGATTCATCGGGACGGACGAATTATTTTGGCGGCGTGCGAGCAATTGAAAGAGCGACTGTCCTTTTTCGAAGAAGCGGATCTGTCATTAATCCTAACGGATCATCGAAAATTTACTTTGCGGCAGTCTCGGGAAGATCTTGAAACCTTGTTAAGGAAAAGGGGATTGTTTCAATCAGTTGACGCCGTAGTTCGGGATGCGTTGTTACAGGCAGCCGATCACGGCATCGATGCCTCTGCTATCACCGCGGTAATTCCGGTCGGCGGAGGCAGTATGATTCCTGCGATCCGTTCCGAATTGGAAAAAGTTCTCCGTAAAGCCTTAGTCTTAAACGGTGACCCGATGACTGCTGTCGCCAAAGGTGCGATAAATTTGATCGATGGTTTCGGAGTTTTGGATTTTGTCCGGCATCAATATGCGGTTCGGATTCGAGACGGCAAAACCGGTGAGTTCCGTTTTCATACGATTATTCAACCCGGTACCCCTTATCCTTCCGATGAACCGGTTACCACTCTGAAAATTAAGGCGTCCCGACAAAATCAATCCCTTTTTGGTTTGGCAATCTATGAAATCAGCCAACCCGCTTTTCAACCGGAAGCGCAAACAGAAATATTTTTCGACGAAGAGGGCGCGATCAGACTTTTTTCCCGAGTGGATACCGAGAAAGAGGGAGAGGATACTTTTTGGCTCAATGAACATGCCCCGCTATTCCTGCATGCGGATCCTCCCGCGGAAAAAGGGATTGCCAGATTCAAAGCGGAATTTAAAGTCGACCGCAATAAAATGTTATTGATAACCGTTTATGATTTATCATCCGGCTTACGTCTTTTCGAAGATTATCCGGTCATTCGTTTAAATTAGGAGCATAAATGGCGCAGCTTGAAGAAATTGAGATATTGATTGATGAGAAGGGGAAAGTAACCTTTCAGGTTCGTGGAATTCCGGGGAAGGCTTGTTTGGATACGACGAAACAGCTGGAGGAAGCCTTGGGGAATGAGGTCATCAAGCGAGAATATACCGATGAATATTATTCAGATAAACCGGTTGAAAATAGATCCCGATTACGGTTAAAAACGAAAAGAGAACTTTGATGAATATCCGGTGGCGGTATTTTATTCCCGAAAGTTCAGCGAACGGACCCGGCAAGCGCTGCGTGATTTGGTTTCAGGGATGTTCGATAGGTTGCGAAGGTTGCTGTAACCCCGATTTGCAAGATCCGAAAGGCGGCAGATCGGATCCGGTAGAAACCGTTTTCGAAAAAATCCGTTTGGTCGCGAAAAATGTGGACGGTATCACAATCAGCGGCGGTGAACCATTTCAACAACCTGAGGCTTTATGTGAACTGGTAAGAAAGATAAAAGCGGAAACGACTCTTTCCGTTTTTGTTTTCAGCGGATATCAAAAAGAGAAAATACTGTCTGATCCCAAGCGAAATCGTTGCCTGCCATGGATCGATGCGATTTTATACGGACCGTATATTCATTCCAATCCGCCTGCTTTGGAGCGATTCTGCGCATCGGGAAATCAAGGATTATGGTTGCTCAGCGACCGATTTCAAGCGGAAGATTTCAGCGATTTACCGGTTTTGGAATTTTTAATCGGGGAGAAAGGTGAACTCATTCAAAGCGGACTTTATGGCATCAATTTTATTGAGAAGTGAAAAAAGAATTTCGCGAAACTCATCAAAATCGTTCTCCGGAATTCAAATGGTTTGAAAAGTTTTTGAAAAGTAAGAATCAGATCATGGATAGAAAAAGACCCTAATAACCCTTTTACGGTAAAATTGTAGCGGTGGCAAATTTGAAGGTATGAAGCCGGACTTCTATGAAGAAAAAATTACTCTCAATTATTCTCAGCCTTTTTATATTTCTTGCGATACCGAATTTCTCCGGACTGGCACAGAGTCCCGTAACCCAATATATCGTTAATTTATATTTTTTTCGGGGAGAAGGCTGCCCTCATTGTGCACAGGAAGAGGTTTTTTTGCAACAGATGACCGCAAAATATGGCGATCAACTGGTGATACACGAATACGAAGTCTGGTATCATCCGGAAAACGTGACACTTCTGGAAAAATTTGCCGAAAAATACGGGTTTGAACCTTCCGGAGTTCCGGTTACTTTTATCGGAAATCAATATTGGGTCGGTTTCAATGATATCAAACAGCAGGAAATCGAGACGGCTATTTCGAGCGGAATTCAGAACGGGGTGGTTGATACCCAAGACATTGTTGACGGAAAAACGGAATTAATTCCTCCCGAAAAGGCTTTATCCGCCAAAATTACCATTCCCTTGATCGGACAGATTGATTTGGCACAGGAAACTTTATTCGTCAGCACAGTTATTATCGGATTGGTGGATGGCGTAAATCCCTGTTCCTTATGGGTATTAACGATGCTTTTAGCCATGCTGGTCCATACGAATTCTCGGAAAAAGATGACGATCATCGGCTTGGTTTTTATTATCGTGGCCGCATTGATTTATGCTTTATTCATAACTGGTGTCTTCACACTGTTGACTTATGCGAGTTACCTGAAATGGATCCAGATTGTTGTTGCCGCAATTACTTTGGTATTGGGTTTAATTAATCTGAAAGATTATTTCTTTTTCAAAGAAGGGGTTTCACTGACGATTGCCGACGAAAAAAAGCCGGGTATTTATCAAAAAATGCGCAATGTTGTTAATAACAGTGAAAATCTTTGGGCAATGATCGGAGCGACCATTGTTCTGGCGTTAGGAGTTTCGTTGGTCGAATTCTCCTGTACCGCCGCATTTCCGGTGGTTTGGAGTAACTTGCTGGTCGCAAATCACGCATCAAAAGCAACTTTTATTGCATTATTGATTCTTTATCTGTTTCTCTATCAACTGGATGAATTGGTAATTTTCACCATTACGGTAATCTCGATGAAATCGTCCCGAATGCAGGAAACACACGGGCAAATTCTAAAGCTTTTCAGCGGATGCCTTATGGTATCTCTTTCGTTGGTGATGTTAATTGATCCGGCTTTGATGAACAATCTTTCGAGTTCATTACTTGTTTTTGGGGTTGCGATATTGATCACGGCAATCATTTACTTGGTCACGGATAAAATCTTGCCCCGATATGGAATTCGGGTCGGTCATACCCGAAAATTGGATCCGGTAAAAGGAAAGCCGATTCGCAAAAAATCCAAATAAATTTATATCATCTTTATAATTTCCGCGAGGAACTTCAAAAAAACGGGAAAAAGAACATCGAATAAAAAATCCTCCGATTAAGAGGATTTAAGTGCTGTAATATTTCTCTGAGGCGACGATCGGATTTGAACCGATGGTCAGGGTTTTGCAGACCCATGCCTTATCCACTTGGCCACGTCGCCGTAATCTTTCTTCCGGTAAAAGAGCGGGCAACGAGACTCGAACTCGTGACCTTCTCCTTGGCAAGGAGGTGTTCTACCAACTGAACTATGCCCGCAATTTCTTCCTTACACCAGCCGTTCAACGGGAATTATTATAACCGTTTCCATCAATCCGTCAAGGAAGGCGGAAAATAGGTGTCAAGGCTATTTGCAATTGTCCTGATAGCGGCTATTTCAAAATATCCTGTTCGGAAAATAGGTTTCGTTCATCTTCACGAATCGGTATCCGCTTTCTCGATCTCGATAATTGAAAAAGGAAGCCCAAAAGACTGAAACGCCTCGATGCATTCCGGCCGGATGACGACTAAGGCTTTCCGATAATTTTGATTTTTCAGACAATCAAATGCCGCAAGATATCCTTCGTGATCCGAAAATTCAAGCGGCCCCAATTCATCGATTACCAAAAGATCGCACGGTTCTTTTTCGGATAAGAATTCATTGACCCATCGGATTACATCGGGATCCAACGTCCAATCGTGAAATTGTTTTCCGAGATTGGCATATGAAGCCAAGGATCCGGCTAAACGTTTTTCATCATTTTTTAAATTCTGTGCATAGAAGGCAATTTTCTTATGGTTTAAAAACATCGCGGGTGAGAGAATCCCGCGGACGATCAGCGAATTTTCTCGAGCTTTTTGAACTTCATTCCGGCAATAGGCGGTCTTTCCGGCGCCGCGCGAACCGGTTATTATAAGAATTTCTTTTTTATCTGCCATAAGTTTTATAAATCCACTCGACTCGCTCTATCAGAGAATTCTATTCTTCCGTCTGAATTTTGATTATACGTCTTTTCGAAAATGTGGCATAATTTGAATATTCATAAATTGATTATTTAAGAATCGGTTATGGCATGATGCAACAAAACAAACGGATAAAATTGATCGCTTTGACGGGAATTTTGATTTTATGTTTGTTTCTCTCCATTTTTGCCGGCCGTTACCCCGAGCTTGGGTTCCTTTCGCCAGCGACTTTAAAAGAAGATACTACCGCACGGAACATTTTTTATAATTTGCGTATTCCGCGTATTATTTTAGGTCTGTTATTGGGAATGGCATTGGGATCATCCGGTTTATTTTTTCAAACGGTGTTTAATAATCCTTTGGTTGATTCCGGAATGTTAGGCGTGACACAGGGTGCCTCGTTCGGTGCGGCAATCGGAATTGTTTTTTTTCACTCCAATCCTTGGATCGTTCAATTATTGGCGATCGGTTTGGGAATGTCCGGCTTATTCCTTTCGGTCGTCTCAGCCCGGAAAATCCATTATGGCGGTTGGACCTTACGATTGATTTTAGCGGGAAGCGTTATTTCTGCGCTTTTCGGAGCCGGACTATCTCTGTTGAAGGTTCTCGCCGATTCGCGAAATCAACTGCATGCAATCGAATTTTGGCTGATGGGAAGTTTGGGCTTTACGATATGGCAGG